>DATGGJ010000525.1:0-16860 GCA_035308585.1 Terriglobales bacterium | reverse complement strand
CTCGGCCAGCACTTCCCTGCCGATGCCGTCGCCGGGGATGACCGCAATTCTTTTTGCTTTAGCGTTCACGGCGAAAAGTGTACATGAGTAAGTTCAACTTCGCCGCCGATGGCCGCAGATGGATGGGGATTCAGTACATCAGTCGCCAATGCAGCAGGTGCCAATTAAACAGGAACCACACGAAGGCGATGCTGGCCAGCGCAACGCCTGTGTCCCACAGCCGAACCCACCACCAGTGCGGGGTTTCCCAAACCCGTACCAGGTTGTCGAGCGTAGCCACCAGACCCACCACCCCCAACCACCCCACAACCTGCATCAGGCGCATCCAGGGATCGAGTTGCTGGCTGAGCGCCGCCACGTCGTTCAGCCCCAGAATTATGCTTCCCCAGCCCACGATGAAGGCCAAATCAAGGGCGCAAACCACGCGCACTGCCAGGCGCAGACGGCGCTGGCCCGCGGTCAGCATCAGGGGCTTGGCGTAATGACGGCGAACCAGTGCCGCCACCGGCCAGAACAGCAATGTCAGCAGAAAAATAGCCGCACAAACGCCCAGAATGATCTCGTTCACCACCTTGTTTTCATACCAATGCGCCCGCAGGTAGACGATGGCGGGGAAATCTGTAATCAGTATCAAATGGCCCGAGGGATCCGTGTGAAAGGCAAGCCGATCCTGGCCGTCAATTTCACGGTATTGGAGTGGCGCAGATTCTTGCCATTTCTTAGGCTGGCCGTTGAAGGCCGTCAACTGGTCCACGCTCAGGGTGCCGTCGGGCTTGGCGGAAACATTCATCTCGTCGAACAGTCCCGACACGGAGAAGACATTGGTCTGGTCGCGGCGGCTGGTGATGTAGGTGCCGGCAACCCCGCGCGCGTCCTTGGCGGCGCTGGCAGGGGCAACCGCTGCCGGCGGATGATAAGGAAAATAGCGGTCGAGAAACTTCTCCCAAAGCTCGGGACGCGGGTCATCCTCTGCCCTCCCGGCGCTGTTGTAGGACACAAATAACCCCACATGGGCGTCCAGCATCAGGTGCAGGTTGCTGTGAAACCAGTTGGTGTCCCCGCCGTGCCCGATGATGCGCTGCCCGTTGCGGCTCTCCTCGTAGAAGCCGAGCGCCATGGCGTTCATATCGGGGACATTGACGAACGCGCGGGCATGCATGAGCTGTGCGGTTTGCGGCTCCAGAATGCGGGCATTGCCATACTGGCCATCCTGCAGGTGAGCGATCATGAAGTGCGTGATGTCATCGGCGCTGCTGGAGAGGCTGCCGGCGGGAAAGGCCTGCACCATTTCAAATTCCTTGGGCGGCTGCGAGCCCAGTTGATAGCCCTGCGACATGAGCGGCTTCAGATTTGGCGGCAAGGGTTGCGCAAACGTCGCATGCGTCATCTGCAGCCGCTGAAAAATATGCTGCTGCACGTATTCATCAAACGGCTCTCCTGAAACCCGCTGCACAATGTAACCCGCCAGGGTGGCGCCGTAATTGGAGTAGGCAGGAGTGGTGCCGGGCGGATAGACGCGCTGCGGCAAATGCCGGGCCAGGTATTTGCCCAGCGGCTCCATCTCTTCCCCCGCGGGAACGAACAGACCCTTAATGGATTCCTCAAACCCGGGGGTGTGCGTCATCACATCGCGTAGAGTAATCGGCTTCCCGTAAGCGGGCGGAATCTTGAAATCAATGTAGTCATTGACGTCCCGGTCCAGGTTGAGTTTGCCCTGCTGCACCAGTTGCATCACCGAAGTCCAGGTAAACAGCTTGGAGATGGAACCGGGGCGGAACAGCGTGGCCTGAGGCGAAACCGGCGTCTTCTTGGCCACGTCAGAGTAGCCGTAGCCCTTTTCGAAGAGCACGTTGCCGTCTTTCACCACCGCCACAACGGCCCCGGCAATGTCATCGCGCTCGATCTGCAGCGGCACCAGGCCGTCGAGGAAGGCCTCCAGGTCGCTTGCCGTCAGCTCATGCGGGCCGGGACTGGTCTTTTCCGGGGCTGTCTCTTTCTTTTTCAGCGCGTGCGGCGCCAGAGGGTTTTGCGTTCGCCTCTGCGCAGCGAAGCTGGGGAAGCATAAGACCATCAACAGGAGCATGGCGCTGCTGGTGAACACACGTGTGCGGCAAATTGCGCGCTTTATGTCAGGGGAGTTCATGGCAGGACCGCCCATGCTAGGCGGCTTAGCCAACCAAGTCAATTCTTGCCCGCAACGGCTTGCCCTTTGTGGCGCCGGCGCCCTCGCCCGCGTGGGCCCTCAACTCAATCTCGTCCCCGGGTTGACTTTGCCCCGCCAGGGCGTTTACCTTCCGCTTTCGTCGAGAGACAGGAGAGCCCATGCTTCATCGCTTCGGATTGGTGTCGGTACTGCTCATTGTCGCCATTTCCCCGCTTGCCGCACAGGACAAGCCGGAAGCTGCGCCCAAGTTTGATGTGCGCGCCCACTACACCAAGTACGAGTACCGAATTCCCATGCGCGATGGCGTGCGCCTGTTCACCGCGGTATACGTGCCCAAGGATGCTTCTCCCACGCGCCTTTACCCCTTCCTGATGGAACGCACCCCCTACAGCATTGCCCCCTACGGCGAAGACCACTATCCCAGCCAACTTGGTCCCTCCGAAGAATACGAGAAGGCGGCCTACATCTTTGTGCTGCAGGATGTGCGCGGCCGTTACATGTCAGAGGGGACCTGGCAGGAGATGACGCCGCACATTGACCACCCGCAATCGAAGCACGATGTGGACGAAAGCACCGACGCCCACGACACCATTGACTGGCTGCTCAAGCACGTGGCCTACAACAACGGGCGCGTGGGCATCTGGGGTCTTTCTTACCTGGGCTTCTACACCGCGGCCAGCATCATTGATTCCCACCCCGCCATCAAGGCGGCTTCGCCCCAGGCCCCGGTCACTGACCTTTACATGAATGACGACGCCTACCATAACGGTGCCTTCATGCTGGCCGCCAACTTCGATTTCTATGCTTTCTTCAAGCCTCAGCCCAAGCCGGCGCCTCCGCCACGCTACCCCAATCCCGTGGATTTCGGCACCGAAGATGGCTACCAGTTCTTCCTTAACATGGGACCCTTGGTCAATGCCGACCGCCTCTATTTCAAGGGCAGTAACCCCCTTTGGAATGATCAGGTTTATCACACAACCTACGATGATTACTGGAAGGCCCGCAGCTTACCTTCCCACCTGCACAACATTCATTGCGCGGTGCTCACTGTAGGCGGCTGGTTCGACGCCGAAGATCTGCAGGGGCCATTCAATGTGTTTCGCGCAGTCGCCCAGAATGATCCCGGCGTTTACGACGGCATCGTTATGGGCCCCTGGGTGCATGGCGGCTGGATTTTTCATGCCGGGCACAGCCTGGGCCGGGTCAATTTCGATTCCGACACCTCCGCCTATTTCCACGCCAATATTGAATTTCCCTTCTTTGAGAAGTACTTGAAGAGGGATGGCCAACCCGATATTTCCAAAGCCTATATGTTTGAGACTGGAACCAATGTATGGCGCGAGTACAGCGCCTGGCCGCCTCCGCAGGCGCAAAAGCGCACGCTTTACTTCCAGGCGGATGGCAAGCTTTCCTTCACGCCGCCCAGCGGAAATGGCTATGACGAGTATGTGAGCGACCCCGACCGTCCGGTGCCTTTCATTGATTACACGGCGCTCGACGCTCCTCAGGAATACATGGTTTCTGACCAGCGCTTTGCCTCCCGCCGGACGGACGTGCTGGTGTACCAGACGGATCCGCTGGAAGAGGACGTCACCCTGGCCGGTCCGGTTTCGCCCAAGCTGCACGTTTCCACATCAGGGACCGACTCAGACTGGGTGGTGAAGCTGATTGACGTTTATCCGCCGGATTATCCCGAACCGAAGGAGAAGCATGAAGCCGACGTCCCCCCGCCGGTGGATTCCATGAGCGGCTACCAGCAACTGGTGCGAGGCGAGCCCATGCGGGGCAAGTTTCGCCACGGCTTCGAGAAACCTGTCGCCTTTTCGCCCGGCAAGGTCGAGGAAGTGGATTTCACCATGCCCGATGTAAACCACACCTTCCGCCGAGGACACCGCATCATGATCCAGGTACAAAGCTCCTGGTTCCCGCTGGTGGACCGCAACCCGCAAACCTTTGTGGATATCCCCAATGCCAAGCCCAGCGACTTCCACAAGGCCACCGAACGGGTCTACCGCTCCGCGGGTGAGGCATCGGGCGTAGAGGTAGAGGTTCTGCCAGCCAAATAGACAGGAACCAATAACAACTGTGTGGGCGCAGCCTGGCAATTGGGGGCGAGCTGCGCTCGCCCGGACAGCCGGGGCGGCTGTCCCTACGTGCTCATTCCCGGGGCGGCTGTCGCTACACGCTCATTCTCTGGCGTCCCCACGTGCTCACTTGCCCCGACAAAGGCTGACCCTGAGGGAACCAATTTCTTACTCGTCACGTAACGTTGTTGTGTGTGCTAACGGAATCCAGGCCACCCCGTCCAAGGGGTATCAGGCAAGGAGAGAGCAAGGAGAGGGCGATGAGAGCAGCGAATCATGCATGGTACTGGCTGGCAGCAGGGGTGCTGGCCCTGGGCCTGAACGGCTACTACCAGGATGGCGGCTTCCAAGGCCTGCACCGCTTGGCTACCGGCACCTGCCTCGCGGTGAACCAGGCCAGAGCTCAGATCGGCCAGATAGCCACCCTGGCCGAGGTGGCCATGGCCGACCATGCGCAGGTCCGCAGCGACCGCCCGTCGCCTGCCGTGGTCGCGATAAACGCAGTTGATCTTCCGGCCGGAACTCAGGCTCGCCTGGCTCAGTTGCAAGAACGGTTGCAGGCCATGCAGGCGGCACGCGTCCAGGCCCGAGTGGCGCGGCTGCAGGAAGTGATGGCCCGGCGTGAGATGCAGCGGGCGCAAGTCGAAATCCGAAACGGCCGTATCACGGTACTGAGCGACCAGGGGCAGGTGCGGGTGGCGATACCGCCGCTTCCCCGGGTCGAAGTCAGTGTCCCGCAAGCTCCCGTGGTGGAAGTGTCGGAGCCCAACTAGAGGTTCACAGGTCCGGACCCTGCGAATCCACCATCTGGCGGGGATTGAAGATCACTTCAAAGCTCGTGCCCGCCCCCCGCTCCACGAAGGTGACATTCTTTTCGTTGCCGGAAATGAGGGCATGGCCGGCGGCATCGGTTTTGGGAAAGTGAAAGACTACGCCGGCGATTCTGCCATCCTGGGCACGATCAACTTCCACGCGGGCTGGAGGAATTTTCTCCCTATTCAGCGCCAGATAGCTTTTGCTCTTTAGAGTGGCCTCGTCGGCGCGGGCAAATGCGGCCATATCAGGACCTATGACAGCCAGCAGGAACTCTCCCGGAACCGGCGGCAAGTGCTGGTCTATCGAGTCCGGGGCAATCTGTTTCTGCAGAACCATGGATCGCGCCCACGCCTCGCGCAGCGTGCGCGATGAAACCCAGCGCACCACGTACACGGTCTGCTGCGTATCTCCTCCCGCTTCAGCTTCCTTGGAGTGGCTGCCCATCATGTCCACACCGCTTACATCTTCGTTGGGAGCATCGGGAGCTTGCAGGGCGGTGCGGGTAACGCGCCTGGACCAGGGCGAGTCAAAAAGGATCTTGCGGAGGTCGCCGGTATCCCAGCTCTTGTAAGGCTTGTCCTTCCAGGGATCACGGGCCCAGGCGCTGGCCGTAAGCACTGCCAGGAGGGCGGCAACAAGAGTTCGCTTCACGCCTGCCTCCACGGGATAAACCGCGGTTTGCCCATACCCGCCTGCCTCACAATTTTCGTAAAGCGGGCGGCGGAACGTCCTACTGCTTCCGCATGTGGATCTCCCTGCCGCCACGTTCGAAGCGAACTTCGTCCATCAACTGGTTAATCAGGTAAATGCCGCGCCCATGGTTGGAATAGACGTTTTCACCCATCACGGGACTGGGAATCGCGGCCGGATCAAAACCCGGTCCGGGATCGCGGACCACGATCAGCATGCCATGCGCCTCGTCACAGGCGACGCAGCACTCCACCCGTTTGGAGCGGTCGTGATTGCAGCCGTGACGAATGGCGTTGGCCAGCGACTCGCGAACCGCCGTTTCGATTTCAAATTCCTTGCCCACCGCGCACTTCATTTCCCGCGCCAAAGCCAGAACAGCTTCCACCACCGGCGAAATGGAATCCGTATCCGCGCGGATAGTGATGTCCAGCTGCACCTTCAGCTTCTTGCCATCAAATTCACATTCTGAATTCTTTCGGTCGGTCATGAGCGCCCCAGGCTCCAGAAGTGCGAAATCCAGCATGATTGTAACTGAGCTGAGTTCCTTTGTGGACGGAAGTGCGTCCGGTCACGGTTCGAGGTGACCTCAGTCACCGCTACTGGGCCCTAACCTCCCTAACATCAGAATGTTGGCGCCTGCCCGCCGGCGCATAGGAGTCAAGGGGGAGGTTTGCATGGCCCATCAATTGACCACCTGCACCTATTGCGGGGTGGGATGCGGCCTTTACCTCGAAACCGCCGATAACCAGGTCATCGGCGCCTATCCCAGCGTCTCCCATCCCACCAACCAGGGCAGAATCTGCGTGCGCGGCTGGCATGTCCACGAAATCGCCAGTTCCCCGGAACGCCTCAAGAAGCCCCTGCTGAAAAAGAAAGGCCAGTTGCAGGAGACCGGCTGGGACGAGGCCCTTGAGTTCGTGGCCTCCCGGCTCAGACAAATCCGGGAGCGATACGGTCCCGATTCGATAGCCTTCCTGAACTCGCCGCGCTGCTCCAACGAAGACTCCTACCTCCTGCAGAAGTTCGCCCGCGCGGTGATTGGCACCAACAACGTGGACCAGGGCAGCGGCGTCTTCTGCAACAACTCCATTGACGTGCTACTGGAGATGACGGGTGTGCCTGCGGCCACCACCTCCATTGCTGACCTGGGGGAAAGCGACGTCATTGTGGTGGACGGGGTGGACCTGGGGCGGCGGCTGCCTACCATCGGCGGCGCCGTGATTCGCGCCAAACTGCGGGGAGCGCGTCTGATAGTGATCGGCACCCGGCGCCATCGCGTGGCCGAAAACGCCGACCTGTTCCTGCAGATTCGGCCAGGCACGGAAGTGACCCTGTATGGCGCCATGGCCAAGGTCATCCTGGACCGAGGCCTGATGGAGCAGTCGTTCATCAAGGCCCGCTGCTCTGGCTATGACGATTTCATTCAGCGGGTACGGGAGTACGACCTGCTGCAGGCGGCGGAGGTTTGTGGCGCGCCGGCGGAGGTAATCGAAGCCGCCGCCGTCAGCTATGCCAGCGCCCGGGCAGCCACCGTCCTCTATTCCACCAGCATGGAAGCGCGCAGCCGCGACACCATCCGAGCGGTGGTCAACCTGGTGCTTCTTACCGGCAACCTGGGCAAGCCCGGAGCCGGCATTCTTGCCCTCAGCGAACTGAACAACCTGCAGGGCGTTTGCGATATGGGCATGCTGCCCGACCGTCTGCCGGGATACCGGCGGGTAGAAGACACGCCCGCCCGCGCGCAACTGGAAGCGCTGTGGCAGACGAAGCTGCCGCCGTCTCCCGGACTGCAGGCGCGCTCCGTGCTGGCCGACCGCGGCCACTCCCAGCTGAAGGCCCTTTGGATGTGCCACTACGATCCTGCCAGCGCCGCCGGAGTGGAGAAAGCCCTTGGGCTTTTCGAAGATTTCAAGCTGGTGGTATCGCAGCAGCTCTTCCTGACCGACGCGGCCCGGTATGCCGACGTGGTGCTGCCCACTACGGCTTACGGTGAGGAACAGGTGTCGTTCACCAGCACCGAGCGCCGCATTCAGCTGGCGCAGAAGGTTATTGAGCCTGCGCCCGGACTGATGCCGGTGTGGCAACAGATGGCCCGAATTGCGCGGTTGCTGGGGGCGAATTGGAACTACAACAGCGCCGCCGAGGTGATGGAGGAGATCGGCCAGGCCGTGCCCTTTTACAGCGGAGCCAGTTACGAAAACCTGGCGCGGGAGTACGGACGGCAGTGGCCCTGCACCAAGGACCGGCCCCTGGGCACACGCTATTTATTTTCTGAGAACGGGGTCCGGTTCCATTTCGTTCCGGTGACCAGACCGGCGCCGGCTGCTGCCCCGCCTGAGTTGCCCTTTCAGCTGTTTTTCGGCAGTTCCCTGTATTACTGGACGCAGGATGTGCTCGTCCGCCACAGCGAAACCCTCAAGCGTGAATACCGCGTCCTGTGGCTGGATTATCCCCAGGGCTTCGTGGAGGTCAACAGCGAAGACGCGAAGAAGTTGGGCGTCCGCGACGGGCAAAGCGTAACCCTGCACACGGCCAGCGCCACCGCCCAGGCTACCGCGCGAGTCACGCCGGAGGTGATGAGCGGCACGATTTTCGTTCCTTATTTCCTGCGCGACGTGGAAAAGGAAATTCTGAATGGAGCCATGGATCGCAGCCAACTGGTTCCGGTGCGGGTAGAGAAGGGGGCGGCATGAAAGCGCGCGTGCTGCTCACAGCGGATGTTCTGATCCTGGTGGACGTGTTGCGCGCCCAAGGTTATGAGGTGCTGGCGCCATTTTGCGGGCGCGGCCGCGATACCTACTTCGACACCGTAACCGACAGCAACCGGAATCAGATTCAGATTCATCTGCCCAATCCCTACTATCCGCCCAAGCGCTTCGTTTTCCCCCACATCGAACGGCTGATGAAGGCGGAGCGCAGCAATGGCGACCTGCGCATCGAGGCCACCTATGATGCCCCCAAGCGCGCAATCTTCGGCATCCGCTCCTGCGACGTTGCCGGCATTTATCACCTGGACCGCTTTTTTCTGGGCCGCGATTTCAGCGACATTTATTACGAGAAGCGGCGGCGTAACCTGCTGCTCATCAACCTGGTCTGCACTGATCCCGAGCGCGACATCGGCAAGGAGTGCTTCTGCATGTGCGCCGATACCGGCCCGGCGGCCCGCGACCACTTTGACCTGCAACTGATGGATCTGGGCGACGAACTCATGGCGGTGGCGGGCACTCCCGCGGGCGAGGCGCTGCTGGCCAATCCTATCTTCCGTAAAGGAACCGACGAGCACGTGGTCCGGCGGCGCGACATCCTGGAGCATTTGCGCACGCACTTTGAGAGCACCATGACCAGCTGGTTTTCGGCCGCGGTGCGCTACGTCTCTCAGGGAAAGGTAAGTGAAAAAACCTGGGAGGAAATCGGCCAGCGCTGCCTGGAGTGCGGCGGCTGCACCTATGTGTGCCCGGCATGTACTTGCTTCACGGTCAACGACCGGCAAGTCGGCGTCGGCCAGGTGGAGCGGGTGCGGATGTGGGATTCCTGCGCCTTGGGCGGGTTTACCCGCATGGCCGGGGGATTTAACCCGCGGCGCGCCGTTCACGACCGGCGCAACCGGCGCTTCTTCCGCAAACTGTCGCACTACTTCATCCAGCGCGAACTTTCCATGGCGTGCGTGGGCTGTGGGCGGTGCGCGGCCGTCTGCCACGGAGATATCGGCATGCCAACGGTAGTGGAGATGATCCGGCGGGCCACGGCCCAGGCGGAGGTGAGATGAGCGCGGCCACTCAGAACGTTTATCTGCCCAAGCCCGCCGTGCTGGAAAGGGTGGTGGCGGAAATTCCTGAGGTGAAGACTTTCTACTGGCACTTTGAAGACGCCGCAGAACAGCAGGAGTTTCACAACTTTCGTCCCGGTCAGTTCGCGCAGATTTCATTGTTTGGCGTCGGCGAGTTTCCCGCCTCCCTGCCTTCCAGCCCCGGCGAGGAGGAGACGTTTTTCACCATCCGCAAGGTAGGCACCTGCACCCAGGCGCTGGACGAATTGCAGCCCGGACAGAAGTTCGCGGTGCGCGGTCCCTACGGCAACGGCTTCCCCATGGAGGACTACTACGGCAGGGACCTAGTATTCGTGGCCGGCGGCATCGGCATGATTCCCCTGCGTTCCTGCATCGTCTACGCCTTGCAGCACCGCCGGCACTATGACCGTATCCAGATCTTCTACGGCGCCAAGACCCCGCAGGAACTCATGTACATGGCCAACCTGCGGGAATGGGAGCAGGCGGCGGGAGTGGAATGTTATTTGACCGTGGACCGCCCCGATGCAAGCTGGACGGGCAATGTGGGCGTGGTGGGCAGCCTGTTTACCAAGCCCGGAGTCAACGTCGCGGTGGAGAACGGCACTGTGTTCGTCTGCGGGCCGCCGGTCATGTTCCGCTTTGTCATCCGCGACCTGCTGGCCATGGGCTGTGAGGAAAAAAATATTGTTTCCACCCTGGAACGTTACATGAAATGCGGCGTGGGCAAGTGCGGCCACTGCTGCATCGGGGTCGCCTACGTCTGCGTGGACGGTCCCGTCTTCACTTACCAGCAGATCAAGAAGCTGGGGGAGGAGATCTGATGGAAGGCCTCGGACAGCGACTGCAGCGCACCCTCCAGGGACGAATCTGCATTATAGGGGTGGGCAACGTGGATTACGGCGATGATGGCTTCGGCGTCTATCTGGCCGAAGAACTGGTCGCCGCTGGTGTCTCGGATGTAATCATCGCCGGGACCAACCCCGAGCGTTACCTGGAACGCATCGCCGGGCAGGGCTTCGATCACCTGCTGGTAATTGATGCCACCAATTTCGGCGCCGAACCGGGCACCGTCGTCTTCCTCAACGCGGCGGAAATTGAAACCGCCTTTCCCCAGATTTCCACCCACAAAATTTCCCTGGGCGTAATGGCCAGAATTGTCGAAGGCTCCGGGGCCCGGGTGTGGCTGCTGGGCGTGCAGCCCGAATCGCTGCAGCCTGGCCAGGATTTAAGCCCCACCATGCAGGCATCGCTCGAAATCATCCACGGACTGTTGCGCGACGTGCGGGCCTGCCAGGGCTCGCAGGAACAGTGGCGCAGCCGGACGGACAAGGTGATGGCATGATTTCGCCGGAACAGGCCGTATTTGCCGCCATTCTTACCTGTGCCGCCGGGGCGGTGATCACCCTGCTGGCGGCGCGCCGCAAGGCCCTGGCTGGATGGCTGGCATTTGCAGCGACGGCGGCCTCATCCGCCCTCATATTTACCGCGGCGGGCAAGGTTCTGGGACAGGGAGCTTCGGCCGAGCCACTCCAGTTCTGGGCTTCTCCAGCGCACGCCCTCGCCTTACGCCTGCACGTGGACGGCCTGGCGGTTGTGTTCCTGGTGTTGGCCTCCGGCATCGCTCTCCCCGCCGCTCTGTATTCCATTCGTTACATGCAGCACTATGACGATTATGGAGTGGGGCGGTATTACCCTTGCTTCCTGCTTTTTCTGGCGGCGATGTACGGCCTGCTGAGCTCCACCGACATGATGTGGACGTTCTTCGCCTTCTGGCAGCTCATGACTTTGCCGGGATACCTGCTGATCCGCTTCGAACACCGGCAGGAACAGAACCGCATGGCCAGCCGCAAGTTCCTGATCATGATGCAGATTGCTTGCGTGGCTATCATGGTCGGCGCCGCATTGCTGGCGCCGGCGCAAGGCGGCTTGCGGTTCGAATTCGCCCACGTCAGCGCCAACCTGCCCTTCCTGCTGAGCGCGCACCCTGGAATCGTGACCCTGGCGTTTGCGCTGTTTCTCGCCGGCTTTGGAATCAAGATGGGAATGTGGCCCTTTGGGCAGATGTGGCTCCCGGACGCGCATCCCGCCGCGCCCTCGCCGGTCAGCGCAATGCTTTCCGGGGTCATGATTAAAACCGGCGTCTACGGCCTTATCCGCTATTTCCTGTGGCTGGTGCCGCCGGCGGCGCAGGAGCGCTTCCCCCTGGCCCGCTGGGGAATGGTGGTGGCGATTCTGGGCACGGTGACCCTGTTCACAGGAACCATGCAGGCGCTCAAGCAGGAGCAATCCAAGCGCCTGCTCGCTTTCCACAGCATCGGGCAAATCGGCTACATACTGCTGGGCGCGGGTATCTGCATGGCGCTGCTGCCCGCTGGTCCCAAGGCAAGCAGCCTGGCAATTCTCGGCCTGGTTGGCGCCCTGTTTCACGTGCTCAACCACGGGCTGTTCAAGGGATTGTTGTTCTTGAACGCCGGATCCATGCTGCACGCCACCGGCACTCAGGACCTGAACCGCATGGGCGGGCTGATGAGGTTCATGCCGCTAACCGCGATCACGGCCCTGGTGGCGTCCTTCTCCATTTCCGGCGTGCCGCTGTTCAACGGATTTGCCAGCAAGTGGACGATTCTTGTGGCTGCGATTCAGGGTACCGCTTCGGCCAGGTATCTGGCCGTTTGCGCAGTCATTGCCATCCTGACCAGCGCTCTAACCCTGGCTTCGTTTGTCAAGTTCTTTGGCACAAGTTTCCTTTCCAGAACGAGTGCGCTGGTAAAGGAGAAGGCAGGCCTGCTGCCCTCTCGTCAGAGTGTGGAGGCACATTTCCGCATCGGTATTCCCCGCACCCTGGAGGTGGCATGGAGCATGCAGGCGCCCCAGGTATTGCTGGCGTCATTGTGCGTGCTGCTGGGAGTGCTGCCTGGCCTGGCATTTGGATTTCTGCGGCAGGCGCTGGCGGCCACGCCACCAGCTGCCGGCGGTTGGCTCGCCGCTGTCCCTGTGGCGCCGCAGGGCCTTGCTGTCATAGCGGGACCACAATCCGCGGCAGTATTTGTGCCCTTCGCCCTCGCAATTGTGCTGGCAGTCTCCTTCGTCATCGCCTGCGTCATTTCCAAGCTGGGCGCGGCTACAAGGCGGGCGGCAGCGCCCTGGCTCTGCGGCTACGCGGCGGAAGCAGAGTGCCAGCGTTACATTGCCCATAACTTCTACGGTGAAATCAAGCGCCACTTCCGCTGGATGGGCGGAGCGCAAAACGGGAAGGCAGTGACCGTGAAGGGGCGGGTGTCATGATCGCGCGCGAACGCCTCAACCAGTTGCGGGAGAAGTTCGACAGCGCCATTGTGCGCGCCGACCTGCCCAGCGAGCGCCAGCTGTTCGTGTGGGTCGAACCGGCGGCAGTGAAGGAGTTGTGCCGCTATCTCTTCCACGATCTGGACGCCCGTTACGTAACCAGCATCGGGGCCGACGACCGCCCCTATTCCGGCGGCTTCGTGGTGGCTCACGATTTCGCTTTCGACCAGGATCACATTCTGTGCAGCGTGCTCACCCAGCTTCCCGCTGACTCGCCAAAGATCGAGAGCATCTCCGGCGTGGTGCCCGCCGCTAACTGGGCGGAGCGCGAGATGCGCGACCTGGTGGGCATTGAGAGTGTCGGTCATCCCTATCCCAAGCGCCTGGTGCTGCCCGACGGCTGGCCCGAAGACGCCCATCCGCTGCGCAAAGACGTACCCTGGAACCACGTGCCGGAGGAGTTCCAACCGGGAGCCGCTTTTGAGTTCGACGAGCCTCCGGAGGGCTGCACCGTGGTGCCCTTCGGTCCCTTCCACCCCACCCTGGACGAGCCCGCGCACTTCCGCCTGTACGTGGAGGGTGAGATGGTGCGCGGCTGCGAGTATCGCGGCTTCATGGCCCATCGCGGCATTGAGAAGCTGGCGGAATCGGTGATGAGTTACAACGACATTCCGGTGCTGGCCGAGCGCATTTGCGGCATTTGCGGTTGCGTGCACAGCGTGGCCTACACCCAGGCGGTGGAGGCGGCCGCCGCCCTCTCTCCCCCGCCCCGCGCCGAGTACATCCGCACCATCATGCTGGAACTGGAGCGCCTGCACAGCCATCTGCTGTGGACCGGGCTGGCCTGCCACATCGTGGGATTCGACACCCTGTTCATGCAGGCGTTCCGCATTCGCGAGCCGGTCATGTGGATCGCGGAAAAGATTACCGGCAACCGCAAGACTTACGGGCTGTGCGTGGTGGGCGGCGTGCGCTGGGACATCACCCCCGAGCTGAAGGGCGAACTGGGCCAGGTGCTGAACAAGCTGGAAGCCGAGTGGGAGCCGGTGGTGGGCGCGGTCAGCCGCGACAAAAACATCCAGAAGCGCACCCGGGGCGTGGGCATCGCCGACAAGAATGTGGTGAAGAACGCGGGCGCGGTGGGGCCGGTGGCGCGGGCCGCGGGCGTCGCCATTGACTGCCGGCGCGACCATCCCTACGCCGCCTACGACCGCCTTACCTTCAATGTGATTACGGCCGAGGGCTGCGACGTGTGGTCGCGGCTGCTGGTGCGCATGAAGGAAGTGTTCGAGTCCATCGCCATCATCCGCCAGTGCCTGGAAAAAATGGAGCCCGGACCCCTGCAACTGGAAATCACTGACGAGCTGCCCGTGGGGCGCATCGGTCTGACCTCGGTGGAGGCGCCTCGGGGCGAGAGCCACCACTTCGTCATTACCGGCGAGAACAACCGGCCGCGGCGCTGGCGGGTGCGCGCTCCCACTTATCAGAACCTGCAGGCGGTGCCGGCCATGATCCGCGACCAGCAGATCGCCGACATGACCATTTCGCTGGGCAGCATTGACCCGTGTTTTTCCTGTACCGACCGCATGGAAACCATCCAGCTCCGTTCGGGCGAGAGAAAGACCTGGTCGCAAAAGGAACTGCTGGCTCTAAGCCAGGGAAAGAAGTAAGGCGCAATGCATCTGCTGTGGGCGATTCTCGGCGGCGCGCTGAACGTGGCGCTGGTCTTGTTGTTGGCGCCTCTGCTTCAGGGCGTAGTGCGCAAGCTGACGGCCCGCATTCAATCCCGCCAGGGGCCGCCCTTGCTGCAGCCGTATTTCGATTTGCTGAAGCTGCTGGGCAAGGAAGACCTTGAATCCGGCGAAACTCCGGTCATGCAGCGCTTTGCCGCCTGGCTGTCGCTGGCTACCGTGCTGGCCGTGGCCTGCCTGCTTCCCATGGGCTTTGGCGTGCCCATGAATGCGGCGGGAGATGTCATCCTGCTCATTTATCTGCTTACCCTCTGCGGCATCAGCACATTGCTGGCGGGGATGGCGGCCGGTTCCACCTATTCCCTGATCGGCATCAACCGGGAAATGATGGCCATGATCACGCTCGAGCCGCTGCTGGCCGCGGCCCTCATCGTGGGCGCGCTGCACGCGGGCTCGCTGCGGCTGGACGCGGTGCTGAACGGCTCGGTATACCAGGCCGCCGGTTTGCCCTGGTCGGGGTTGCTCATGGCGGCGGTGATGCTGTTTTCCTTTCAGGCATTTGTGCAACGCGTCCCCTTTGATATTGCGGCGGCGGAAACCGAGCTGATGGATGGCCCGCTGATGGAGTATTCCGGTCCCAAGCTGGCGCTTTTCCAGTATGCCCACATGGCGCGGTTGATCATTTACTCCGCTTTGTTTGCCGCCCTGTTCCTGCCCTGGGGCGCGCAGCTGCCCTTTCCCCTGGGATGGCTGCTGTTCTGGGTGAAAGTGTTGGTCATGACCCTGCTGGTGACGGTGATTGCGGCCACCCACGCCCGTTACCGCATTGACCAGGCGCTGCGCTATTTCGCCGCCTTGCTGGGAACATCGGCGGTGGCGCTGGTTCTGGCCACATTTGGTTATTGAGGAGGTAAGGCCATTTCGCTGCTCAGCAAACTCGAGGAAACGCTGCTCTGCCTGCGCGCCGGGCGGGCCACTCTGCCCTATCCTCCGGACGGGCACGCCGTGCCTGAGGGCTTTCGCGGGCGCCCGGTGTTCGATGCCGAGAAATGCGTGGGCTGCGGCGGCTGCGCCAACAATTGTCCGGCGCGCTCCATTCTGGTGTTTGACGTCTGCCAGGAACTTCGCATTCTCGAGTATGTGGGCCGCCGCTGTACTTACTGCGGCCGCTGCGCCGAGGTTTGCCCGGAAAAGGCCATCACCATGAGCCCGGAATTCGAAACCAGCACCAACGATATTGGCGATGCGCAGCAGCGCCTGCAGCTGTTCATGAGCACCTGCCAGCGCTGCGGGCGCTGCTTCAAGGATGAGTCGGCGCTGGAAAAGCTGAAGCTGACCGGGTACCGCTTCGACAATCTGGCCAGCCAGCGCTGGATTTTCGGCGCTCGGCCATACCAGGAAAACGAAGAAGCGGTGCAGGACATCGCCATCGAAATGGATTGGTAGGCGGCCATGCTGAAGAATTTGTGCCAGAAAATGTTTGGCCGGTCGTTGTGGGTGTACCACGCCAACAGCGGCGGCTGCAACGGCTGCGACATCGAGGTGCTGAACGCGCTCACGCCTTACTATGACGCGGAGCGCTTCGGCATCAAGCTGGTGGGTTCGCCGCGCCACGCCGATGTCATGTTGTGCCAGGGGCCGGCCATGCGCGCCACCGTCCGCGCCTTGCGCGCCGCCTATGAGGCCATGCCCGCGCCCAAGCTGGTGTTCGCCATCGGTTCCTGCGCCTGCGGCGGCGGCATGTGGTTCGATAGCTATTCCGTTCTCGGGCCGGTGGAGAGGGTAGTGCCGGTGAATTACTACATCCTCGGCTGCCCGCCGCGTCCGGAAGCCATTATCTACGGCGTGGCCGTAGCCTTGGGCCTGCTGGAAAAGAAAGCCGCACCCGTGGAATTCAGGCAAGCGGAGTTTCCCATTCCCCGCTACCATCCTGAAAACCTGCGCGGGCAGGGCGATCTGGTCATCTACGAGAAGGCCGAAAAGGTTTAGCCCAAAATCCACCACAGAGACACCGAGAAGACCGATTGATGATTGAAGATTGACGAATTATTTGGTCCGGACTCTGCACGTTCAATCGTCAATCGTAAATCTTCAATGGTCAATTCCGCGGGTCCTCTGGGTGCGCTTTTACGGTACACTGCAGGGCTTCTCCGGAGATGCTGATGAGAACCCTTGCCCTGAACCTCGCGGCCCTGGCCTTGTTTCTAGTCGCAATCGCGGTGCCGCTGCCGCGCGCCCAGCAAGATGACAAGTCTCAGGCTAGTTCGGCCCCAGGAGAAAGTCCCATCACCGCTCTTCCCTATTCCCCCAGCCTGGACCCCAGTTCGATGGACCGCTCCGTGG
>DATGGJ010000524.1:0-2150 GCA_035308585.1 Terriglobales bacterium | reverse complement strand
GAGCCGCCGCCGCTTGCCATGGCAGGTGGCCAGCATTTGCTTGGCCAGCAGGGCGCTCACCGAGTGCGGAATGGCATAGTGCACGTGCAGCAGGTCGAGCTCGTAGATTTCGGCCACTTCCGCCATGCGCGTGGCCAGCGCCAGGTCGTAGGGCGGGTAGTCGAACAGCGGGTAGTGCGAGACTTCGACTTCGTGGTAGTAGATGTTGGGCTGAGGCCCGGTCAGGCGGAAGGGCTGCGAGTAGGTGATGAAGTGCACCTGGTGGCCGCGCTGGGCCAGTTCAATGCCCAGTTCGGTGGCCACTACTCCGCTGCCGCCGTAGGTCGGATAGCATGTGATCCCGATATTCATGCGCCCTAATGCCGTTGCTGCTGAGGGATTCGATGGAGGGCGGGCGGGAAGGATGCAAAAACCGCTTCTGGAAGTAGTTAGTAGCTGGTAGTTGGAAGCTTGGAGCGCAGCTTGGAACCAACTACCAACTACCGGCTACCACCTACCCTTGCAAGAGCCAAGAGCTAGCAGCTAGAAGCCAGCAGCTGCTTCCACGAAATCAGCTCCACGCCATGCCGCTGCAACGCCTCCCGCGCCGCCTCCGAGGTTAGCACCTGCAGTTCCTGGGCGCGCGATTGACGCAGACGGGTGCGCACGGCGTCCAGTTCGGAGTCGTTGTAGCCGGGATGGCAGACGAATTCCCAGGTGCCCTCGGGAATGGCCCCCACGATGGCGTCAAACAGCTTATGGTCGAGCGCGCCCGTGGCCACGATGCCGAAGGTGCCGTCGGTGGTGAGCATTTGCTCTTCCTGCACAGCGCGGCGGAAACGGTCGAGCAGGCGGCGCAGGGCGGTCACCTCGGAATAGCGCTTCCACAGCCGCGGCCGGCGCAGCAGGTGGGCAAAGGCCAGGGGCTTTACCGGGGCGAAGGGGTTGCGCAGCGCGCGCACGCCGCAGGCCCGCGCCGCCCGCAGCAGGGGCCGCAAGATGGCGGGAAACATGTGGGCATGCTTGTGAGTGTCGAAGTGGGAGAGGGCCAGGCCGGCGGATTGCAGCTTGCGCATCTGCGCGGTGGATTCCGCTTCCACCTGCGCCGGGTCAATTCGGCCGCGCAGAGCCGCCGCCGCGACTTCTCCAATACTGTTCCGAAAACGTTGTTGCTGACCGTCAGCCGTCAGCAGAGTCGGTACCTGCGGGGCCGGCAGCAGGGGTTCGCCATCCACCAGCACCACGTGGCAACCCAGGCTCAGGTGCGGCACCGTGCGCGCCAGTTCGGCCGCCTGGTCAAAGGCGCGCCCGTTGGCCATGAGCGTGGCCGAGGTCACAATTCCGCGCTGGTGGGCTTCGACAATGGCGCGGTTTACGCCCGAGGTCAGACCAAAGTCGTCGGCGTTGACGATCAGGCGGCGCACGCCGCCAGTCTAACAGGCACCAAAGAACCTCAAAATCCACGGCAGAGACACGAAGGCGCGGAGAGAGCGGAGTTCAAAAACTGGCAACTGACAACTGGTTTTAAGCTGTCTTTCCCGCCGGTTCCCGAGACTCGTTTTCTCCCAGGATGAGGCGGATTTTTTCCAGCAGAGCAGGGAAGAGCTGCTCCTTTGGCAGGCAGGCTTTGGCGTCCTCGCCGGTCTCGATGGGGCCATAGCCGGTCACAATGATGACCGGCAGGCTGGGATCTTTGGCATGGATTTTGCGCGCCAGTTGCAGGCCATCCATGCCTTCCATGCGGAAGTCGGTGACCAGGACGTCGAACTTTTCGCGGTCAAGTTTCTCCAGCGCCTGGTCGGCGCTGTAGGCGGAAACGGCGCGGTAGCCCTGCATCTCCAGGATCTCGCAGCTCAGCCGCGCCAGCACTTCATGGTCGTCCACAAAAAGGATGGCTTTCATCTACGCCTCCTCAAAAACGGCCGTGGTGCGACGCTCCAGGCTGATGCTGATGGTCGCAAGGCCCCTTAGCCTCAGTTGGTTTCCAGCAGCAAGCAAATAGATGCCCGGGGGTTCAACTTTCGTATGCTTAGTGACACCCCTGCGACGGCCGGCGAAAGCGGGGCGGCGTGCTTCGGTGCAGCGGGGCACAAGTGATCGGTAGGCGGTATGGCCGAAGGACGGTGAGCCGACTAGAGCGTGTGTTCCTATATTCTCAGTTCTGGCTGGCT
>DATGGJ010000523.1:0-5222 GCA_035308585.1 Terriglobales bacterium | reverse complement strand
CTCCAGTTTTTCAAAGCCTTCGATGGGACCGATGCCGGCGACGATTTCCTCGGCAATTTTGCGTGGCGGCTGGCGCAGCTTTTTGGCTAGTTCGAAGGCCAGCGGCAGGGCGTATTCCCCCAATTCCACCCGCGGCGGCTGTTCAATTACCAGGCTGGGAAGGTCCAGGTCATAGCGGCGGCGCAAAAAGGCCCGCACGTGCTCCGAAAGGCGCTGCTGGAGTTGCTTATACAAGTGAAGATGAGTCCGTAAATGATTGAGAAAACAGTGATTATAACAAACCTGCGGTGGGACCACGGTTTGACGGCAACTGTGCCCTTCCCTATGATGAAGGTTTCGGTAATCCTCCGGATTTTCGCAAGCTAGCTATGCGCATTGCCTACCTTGACTGCTTCTCCGGCATCAGCGGCGACATGTTTC
Organism: Terriglobales bacterium; assembly: GCA_035308585.1. Lineage (GTDB taxonomy): Bacteria > Acidobacteriota > Terriglobia > Terriglobales > Acidobacteriaceae > JAICWP01. The sequence goes on along the minus strand of DATGGJ010000523.1, from coordinate 4,802 downwards.
TGGGCGCGCTGCTGGACGCGGGCGTGCCTGCGGAGCTGCTGGAGAAGACCGTCAAGGCACTGGATGTAGGCGCCCGGCTGGAAATTTCCCGAGTCGAACGAAGCGGCATTTCCGCCACCAAGGTGGATGTTTACTCCCACGGCGAGAAGGACTTGCCGCGCGAAGAGTATGAAGAACGGGAGTCAGGAGTCAGGAGTCGGGAGTCAGCGCATCGTTATAGCCATGAACATGAGCACGGCCATAAGAGTGGGAGTCAAAAGCCGCAGGCGGGAGCCTGCCCCGAGCCTGCCGAAGGGGCGTCCGCGCCCCATGCGCACAGCCATGAGCATGGCCCGCACGGTCATGGGCGAGGACTGAGAGAGATTCGGGAGATCATTGGGAAGGCGCAGGGAATCTCCGAAAGAGCTAAGCACACCGCCCTCGCAATTTTTGAGAATCTGGGCGCGGCGGAGGCCAAAATCCACCACGTTCCGATCGAAAAGGTTCATTTTCACGAAGTAGGCGCCGTGGACGCCATGGTGGACATTGTTTGCGCGGCGGCGGGCACGGAGGCGCTGCAGGTCGAGGAATGGGTATGCTCGCCTCTCAATGTAGGCGGCGGCACCGTGATCTGCGCTCACGGGACTTTTCCCATTCCCGCGCCTGCCACGCTGGAGTTGCTGAAGGAGGCGCCGGTGTATTCCTCCGGCCCGCAAAAGGAGCTGGTCACGCCCACGGGCGCCGCCATCGCCAAGACCCTGGCCACGCGTTTTGCCGCCTTCCCCATCATGAAGGTGACGGCCACCGGCTATGGCGCGGGCACCCGCGACTTTGCCGGCTATCCCAACGTGCTGCGGCTTACCGTCGGCGAATCCCAACCGGAGGCGCATGCCTTTACCGAAGAGGCCATTACCGTTCTGGAAGCCAGCATTGATGATTTGAACCCGCAGGTTTTCGGCTACGTCATGGACCGGGCGCTGGCGGAGGGCGCGCTGGATGCCTTCGGCACTCCGCTGCAGATGAAGAAGAATCGCCCCGGCATGTTGCTGACGGTGCTGGCCAAGCCCAGCGATGCCGAGCGCCTGGCCAAGCTGATTTTCGCCGAGACCTCCACCCTGGGGGTGCGGATGCGCCACGAACAGCGGCGCGCGCTGGGGCGGCGCTGGGTGAGCGTGCAGACACGCTGGGGCGAGGTGCGCATGAAGGTGGCCAGCCTGAACGGCAGCATCAGCAACTACGCCCCGGAGTATGAAGACTGCCGCAAAATCGCCGGCGAGCAGCATCTGCCGCTCAAGAGCGTGATGCAGGAAGCGATACGCGTTTACCTGGCGGGTGCGGAACCCCATCAGCATGGATAACAAGTTCTACATCACCACCCCGATTTACTACGTCAACGCGCGCCCCCACATCGGACACGCCTATACCACCATTGTGTGCGACGCGCTGGCGCGGCGGAATCGCATGCTGGGCAAGGACGTCTTCTTCCTGACCGGCACCGACGAACACGGCGTCCATGTGGAACGCGCGGCGCAGGCGGCGGGAAAACCGGCGCAGCAGTGGGCGGACGAAGTTTCCGCCAGCTTCCGCCAGCTCTGGGACCTGCTGGGACTGACCTACAACAAGTTCATCCGCACCACCGACGCGGAGCACAAGCGCGGAGTGCAGGAGATGTTCCGCCGGCTGCGCGACAACGGCTACATCTACAAGGGCAAGTACACCGGGCAGTACTGCGTGTTTGACGAGCTCTACGTGGATTCTGCCGGTCCCGGCGCGCCCTGCCCCGAGTGCGGCCGGCCGACGGAGACGGTGAGCGAGGAGAATTACTTCTTTAAGCTCTCCGCCTTTGAAGACAAGCTGCTGAAGCTTTACCGCGACCAACCCGACTTCATTCGCCCGGAAACGCGGCGCAACGAAGTGGTGTCGTTCGTGCGCTCCGGCCTGCGCGATCTCTCGGTGACGCGCAGCACCTTCCGCTGGGGCGTACCCGTGCCGGATGATCCCGGGCATGTCATTTATGTGTGGCTGGATGCGCTCAGCAACTATTGCACCGCCATCGGCTTTGGCTCGCCCGATGCCGCCGACCAGCAGCGCTTCCAGCGCTACTGGCCCGCCGACGTGCACATGATCGGCAAGGAAATTGTGCGCTTCCACTGCGTCTACTGGCCGGCCTTTCTGATGGCCGCCGGCCTGCCGCTGCCGAAAACGATTGTGGCCCACGGCTGGCTGCTTTTTGAGCACGACAAGATGTCAAAGTCGCGGGGCAATGTGGTGCGCGCCGAAACCATCGTGGACACCATGGGCCGCGACGCCCTCCGCTATTTCCTGCTGCGCGAGATCGTTTTCGGGCACGATGGCTCGTTTTCCTTCGATGCTCTGGTGCAGCGCTACAACGCCGACCTGGCCAACGACCTGGGCAACCTGGCCAGCCGCACCCTGACCATGATCACGCGCTACTTCGGCGGGCAGGTGCCGTATCCTTCGGCCACAGCCGCGCGCAAGCCGGCGGATGATGAGATCGCGGAAATCGCCCGCCGCACCATCACCGAATTCAATGCTCACTTCGAGGAGTTTCAGTTTTCGCGCGCGTTGGAATCCGCCTGGTCGCTGGTCAGCGCGGTCAACAAATACCTGGTGGAAAACGAGCCCTGGACCCTGGGCGAAAAGCAGGACGAACTCAGCCGGGCGCGCCTGGGCACCATTCTGTACACCAGCGCCGAAGCCCTGCGCGTGGTCGCCGCTTTGGTAAATCCGGTGATACCGGATTCGAGCGCACGCATCTGGGCGCAACTGGGCTTGGGCGAGATCGTGAACTTCAAGCTTGCCGAGCTGAAATGGGGCCAGTTGCAGCTGGGCACCAGGATCGGCAAGGTGGAGCCCGTCTTTCCCCGCGCCGACAAGAGCGCTGTAGAAAAAATGCAGGCCATGGAAGAGCAACGAAGGATATCTACTGTGGAAACCAAAGAGAAACCCGCGGAAACTGTGCCCGACCATCCCGCACGAGCCGTGGAAGTGAAACCCGCGCCCGCGCCGGCGGCAGCGGCGGCTGGCGCCAGCGCAACTGTGCCCGCGGCGGCAGCCAAGCCCAGCACGCCGGCCGCGCCGGAAGGCAAGATCGGGATTGAGGATTTTGTCAAAGTGGAGTTGCGCGTCGGCCAAGTCAAAGTGGCGGAAAAGGTCAAGGGCGCGGACAAGTTGCTGCGCCTGGAGGTTGACCTGGGCAGCGAAGTGCGGCAGGTGGTGGCCGGAATTGCCGAAGCCTACGCCCCGGAGTTGCTGATTGGGCGCAAGGTGGTGATTGTGGCCAACCTGGCGCCGCGCAAGTTGCGCGGTCTGGTATCCGACGGGATGATTGTGGCGGCTTCCGTTGGCGAGCAAGGCAAGCCTGTGCTGGCGGGGTTTTTGGAGGATGTGCCGGTGGGGGCGAGACTGAAGTGACCGTGCTTTGCGGGCGTGAGCGTAGCGGAGCCCGCAGCGGTCATCCTGAGCGTGGCGAAGGATCTCGGTAGTCGGTTTTGCTTGATGTGCTTTCGGCTTTTGGCTCTCGGCCTTCGAGGTTGAGTGGGGAAAGCACAAGGTCCCTCGACTCGCGCTCTTTCTCCCGCAAAGCGGGATCAGTCGCGCTCCCTCGGGATGACAGAGCAAAACGGATAACGCAAAGAGGACATTGATTGCCAGCCATCAACAATATCTGAGAGCTGACAGCTAGAAGGTAGCAGCCAGGAGCTAGAAGCTGTGTTCGTAGATTCCCACGCCCATCTCGAGATGACGCAGTTCGATGGCGACCGCGCCCAGGTGCTGGAGCGGGCGCGCGCTGCCGGCCTCGAGACCATTGTCGCCATAGGCAGCGGCACGGGGCCAGGTTCGCTGGCTTGCGGCATCGAGCTGGCGGAGGAGCACGACTGGGTTCTGGCCACCATCGGCATTCATCCGCACGAGGCCCAGCTGGCGATGGACAGCGATTTTGAGGAAATGGAGCGCTTGGCCAGGCATCCCAAGGTGATTGCCTGGGGCGAAATCGGGCTGGACTATTTTTACGACCACTCGCCGCGGGAGGTGCAGCGGCAGGTGTTTGTGCGTCAAATGGAGCTGGCGCGCGCCGCCAAACTGCCCGTCGTAATTCACTGCCGGCCCTCAGAGGGCAGCGACAACGCCTGGCAGGATTGCCTGCAGCTGCTGCGCGAGCATTGGGCCGCGACCGGCCTGGGAGGCGTGCTGCACTGTTTTACCGGCCAACTGGAGCACATGCGCGCGGCCCTGGACATGGGCTTTATCATTTCCTTTGCCGGCAACGTGACCTTCGCCAAGGCGCAGAACATCCGCGACGCCTCGCGCGAGGCGCCCCTGGACCGTATGTTCATCGAAACGGATTCGCCGTTCCTTGCGCCGGTGCCCCACCGCGGCAAACGCAATGAGCCCGCGTTTGTGGTGGAGGTGGCGCGGCAGATCGCCGAACTGAGGGGCCTTTCCCGGGAACAGGTGGGGGAGCGCACCAGCCGGAACTTTTACGACTTTTTTAAATTGCATAGCTCTAATCTAAGTAGCACGCGATAATGGTGGTTTCACCGTATGCCTGAGAACTCATTCGATATCGTGAGCAAGGTAGACCTGCAGGAGGTTTCCAACGCCATCCAGCAGGCGCTGAAGGAGATTCACACTCGCTTCGACCTGAAAGACTCCAAGTCGAACATCGCCCTGGAGGGCAAGGACGCCATCCTCCTCACATCGCAGGATGATTACAAGCTGAAGGCGGTGAATGACGTGCTGCAGCAGCGCCTGGTAAAACGCGGCGTGCCCCTCAAAGCCCTCACCTACGGGGCGATCGA
>DATGGJ010000522.1:0-2748 GCA_035308585.1 Terriglobales bacterium | reverse complement strand
TGAGCCGCGCCCAGGATGCATTCTGGAAGGTGGTTCATTTCGGCGGCGCACGACCGCCAGCGCTGCAGCAATTGGGCGAAATTGCCATCCAGGAAAAGCGCTATGAAGATGCCGAACGCCTGCTGGGGGACGCTCTGCGCTACAACCCGGATAACCAGCTGACGCGCACCGCGCTTGCTGTTGCCTTGCGCCTGGCCGGCGACCAGCGGCAAAGCCGCCAGGTTGTGGAGCAGGCGATGGCGGCGATGCCCATCTTCCCCTTTGCTCTGGCGGAGAGTTCACAGAACCGTCGGGCAACGACTGCAGCAACCAGTGACAGCTTGAGCGCGCTGGGCCCGCGCGGCGAGGTGGACACGTACCTGAGCGTGGCCGCCTGGTACCGCGGGCTGGGCGATTTTGCCTCCTCCAACCAGGTGCTGAACGCGGCCGCCGGCCGGTTTGGGGAATCGCCGCTGGTTTACTACTACCTGGCATCGAACGCCTGGAAACAGGACCGCGACCCGGAAGGCGCACGGTACGCCGCGAAGGCCGCCGCCGCGCCATACACCACGCTGTTCCCGCACCGGGTGGCGGATGCGCTGGTGCTTTCGGATGTGCTGGCACAGAATGCCCAGGACACGCACGCACTCGTGCTGATGGGTGATTTTCTCTTCGCCCGCGGGCGCTATGATGACGCGGCAGCGAAGTGGCGCAGCGCTTCCAAGCTGGGGCTAGAGAACGCGGAACTGGAACGCGACCTTGGAATTTGGGCGTGGCGGGTGAAAGGCGATCGCAATCTGGCCGCCAGCTATTACGAAAAAGCGAAGCAACTGGCGCCGCAGCAGTATCGGCTGTACCCGGACCTGGACGAGATATACGCCGAAATGGGCGACAGCGCACGACGCGAGAAGCTTTACGCCACCGCGCCCGCTTCCGTGCTTGAGCGCGACGTGGTGCGCGTGCGGCAGGCCGCTTTCCTGGTAGACGAGGGCCGGTTTGAGGATGCTCTAGGGGTACTGGGCTCGCATCCGTTCAAGCCCTGGGAAGGCGGGCAAGTCGCGCGCGAGATGTATGTGCTGGCCAACGTGGAGCGAGGCCGGCAGCAGATGTCACACAAGGCCTACGGCGAAGCGGAAAAGAGCTTTCGCCAGGCGCTCGAGTATCCGGTCACGCTGGGCGTGGGCAAGCCGGACCGCCCCCACGATGAAGAGGCGCAATACTGGCTGGGCGAGGCGCTGAATGCCGAGGGCGACAGGAATGGCGCCTTGAGTGCCTGGCGGAGCGCCGCCGATTCAGGGGAGAGCGGAGATGGCAATTCGGCGCTGTTCCGGGCGGCGGCGCTGCAGCGCCTGGGAAATTCGCAGCAGGCGGAGAAGGAGCTTTCCCGGCTGGCGACGATGGCGGATGAATCCCAAGCCAGCGCGCAAGATTTCTGCATCGCGGGCAGAGCGCAACAGTTCCTGGGGCAGGGTTCCACAGCCGAACAGGATTTTCGCGAGGCGCTCAAGCGGGATCCAGGCAACCGCTGCGCACGCCTGGAACTGACAAGAACCGCCGATCGCATGGAAACGGTGGGCGCGACTCATTGAGCGGGTCCCGATATATTCTCTGGGCGTATGGAACCATGGCCCCACATTTGGGGCAAGTTCTCGGTTTTATTGAGGAGGAATCATGCGATGGACGATAGCGGCGGTCCTATGCGCATGCGCGGCGATGGCGCAGGCGCAACCGAAAGCGCTGTTCTACATGACGCAGCGCCCGGATTCGGTGCAGGCATTTTTAAGTCACCCTGACAGAATAGACATTCTGGTCCCCACCTGGTATTCGGTGGATGGAACGGGGCTGGTGTGGGGCGGACCGGACGAGCGGGTGATGCAAGTGGCGCGCCAGCACCACGTGGCAGTGATGCCGATCATCGTGAACACCGGGACCGCCGGTAAGGAGGGCTTCGACCAGCAATCATTCCACCAGTTGGCAACCGAGCCCGCAGCGCGAGGGCACTTTATTACCGCAATGGTCGGGGAATGCAAGAAGTACGGTTACACCGGGTTTCAGTTCGATTTTGAAAATGTTTCGTGGACCGACCGCGACGCCCTCACGCAACTGGTGACTCTGGCGGCAGCGAACCTTCACAAGGCGGGATTCCAACTGTCAATTGCCACCGTGCCTAACGCGCCCGGATATCCGGGGCAGGGCAGGTTCGCGCGCTGGATCTATGCCAACTGGCGCGGCGCCTACGATCTTGCGGCTCTGGCGGAGCAGGTGGATCTTATCTGCCTGATGACCTATGACGAGCACACGTCCTATACGCCTCCCGGCCCGGTGGCCGGTTACACGTGGGTGATGCAGAACCTGGACTACGCTCTAAAGTCCGTTCCCAAAGAGAAACTTTCGCTCGGCATTCCTGTTTACGGATACCGCTGGTATGCGGGCGATCCAAGCAAAACGAATGAGCCGGCCGAGACAGCCACGTACGTGGGGAGCAACGACGTGCGCATGATGATTGATACATATCACCCGGCGCTGCAGTGGGACGCGACCGACCGGGCAGCATGGTTCTATTTCTACCGGGACCAGACGCGGGAATGGGTTTTTTATACCGATGCGCGCACCTTCAAGGAGAGGCTGGACCTGGTAAAGGCCCGCGGCCTGGAAGGCTTCTGTTCGTGGGTTTTGGGGCAGGAGGACCCGGCGATATGGGACCAGCTGCCCAGTCATCCATAACGGCCCGTCATTTTCTGGGATAGTCGTCCGCCATGGCGGGGGTTG
>DATGGJ010000521.1:0-7117 GCA_035308585.1 Terriglobales bacterium | reverse complement strand
TACCGCCCCGTAGAGCGCCTCTTTGTCTTTGAAGTAGTAGTAGAGCAGGGCCTTATTGACGCGGGCGGCGCGGGCGATGGCGTCGGTGCGGGCGCCGGCCACGCCTTCCTGGGCGAACTCGGCCATGGCCGCCTTGAGGATAGCGGCGCGGGTCTGCTCCGGCCGTCCGCGGCTGCCCAGGCGATGGTTTCTGGCAGTGGTAGCCATGAGTTCTCTTAATTAACTAACTGGTTAGTTATATCATGAAGCGACCACCGGGACAATACCCCCAATTGGCAACGGACCTGATCGTTTGAGTGGTCCGGCAATGTGTTTCTCTGCGCTAGACAATGGCGCTATATTGGCCCCGCCATGCGTACGCCACATTTACCCTGGTGGAAAGCTGGGGCTGCTTTGTTCTGTGCCGTCGTGGTCTGTGCTCAACCACTGCTCGCCGCCAACCAAGTCACGGCGCCTGAGGCCGACGCGGCCATGCTGCACGCTCTGGCTACTCACGACCGTGCCGCGGTTGCGGCCCTGCTCGACCCTGAGTTCACCTGGATTGACGCGCGGGGGAAAAACTTGGATCGGGCCAACGTGCTGCACAGCTTCCCATCCCCTTCTCTTCCCGACGAGCGAATACAAGTCAGGGAATATGGGAATGCCGCGGTGGTTCGCAGCGACCGCGGCCAAATGCACGTAATGCGCATCTGGGTGAGGCGGCCAGAGGGTTGGCGCGCCCTGCTCTACCAGGAAGTGCTGCAGGTTGTGAAATCAGAAAGTCCGGGCCGTGGTTCCGGCGATTGCGAAAATCCTTGCCACTCCATTCCATTCACGCCACAGACCGCGAATGAAAAAGCTGCCATCGTTTCCTGGCAGGGCGTGATGCGGGCCATGGCGAGCAACGATGCCGACGCCTACGCGCGGCTGATTGCGGACGAGTTCACGGCCACCGACACCCACCACGCGCGTCCCTTCAGCAAGGCCGACCGGCTCGCCCAGATCCGGAAGCTGATGCAAACCGGCGCGCACTCCGCTCCGCCTCCACTGGTCTCCGCCCGCATGTTTGACCTGGGCCAGACCGTGATGATGATCGCCCGCGAACAGCGCCCGAACGGCAAACCCTACTTCAATACCCGCATGTGGGTGAACCGCGCCGGCCGCTGGCAGATGCTCTTCAGTTTCAATACCAGGATTGAGTGATGTTCCTGCGGCAAGCGTTTCAGGGCGTGCTGGGGCGGGCTGGAAAACGTGCGCTGCCCACGTTTGAGTAGCAGGCAGCGCACATGAGCAGCGTCAGTGCGATTCTGGCGCCATATAGCTGAGGTCAGGACGGTAGTGAAGCAGCTCGGATTCAGTCCGCACGTAAGCTTTGCGGATCGCCGTCATGGCGGTCTCTCCCTGATCGCCGTAAGCTTCTTTCATTATCTCGTCCAGTGTCTTGGAGGTGGTGCCCGCCATTTCGGCAAGGCTCTTTCGTTCCTGGACCAGCACGATCTCCGGGCCGGATCCGCCGTTGGCGAGCGTGTACCAGTGGTTCGCGCCGCGTGGCGTATTGGTCTTGCTGAACGCCTCGTTTACTTGCTTGACGCCATTTGTGAAGTCGGCGACTCCTTCCGGCCTCAGGTGGAAATAGAGCACGCTCAAGTAGGCTGGTGGCGGTCCCGGCTGGGATTCAGAGGAGAGCTCAGGCCGCACTACATAGTAAGTCATGGTTTCGCCGGCCAGGGCCGCGCCCATCGTGGCATTGGCGTTTTTGGCGTCAGCAGCGTTGAACTGCTCGCGCCCGTCCAAATCCTTCCATGTATGTCCGCAGGAACTGATGAGGTATCCTCCCGTGTCCTTTCCCGTGGTGATCTCCCACGTGGTCCAGGACCAGGAATCATTTTGTGACTTGTGCCAGGCCATGTGCCGGGCGCGGCCTTGTTCATATTGCGCGGTCATGCCCGGCTTCACCCGGTTGACGTGAACTTCGCAGAGCTTGTCGGGCGCCGAGCTTTGTGCGGCACTGAAGGTGGCGGCAAAACAGAGGACTGCTAGGGACAGAAGTGGTCTGCGCATAATCCGATCTCCTGAATTTTAGTTGGATTAGTGAACGGCCGAGTAGCAGCGCAATCCTATGCAGGCTTGACGCGACTGTCAACACTCGTCGGCCAGAAGAAGGCACATGACCTCCTGCCTGGTCTCCCACGCCATCCTTGCGCAACTTCAGAGTTCAGTTCTCCGATACCTTTGCGGCGCAAATCACAACCCGGCTGATGTTCAGCTTGCACTGAACCGCCGGCGTGGAGCCTCTTGTCCGGAGGTAACGTTGACCTCGCGCCGCCGCGCGCGAAACCATATCCCTATGTCCAAACTGCCCCCTGCCAGTTCGCCCGTGGCCCAGGCTTATCTGCATCCCGCCACCGCGCAGCTGTGGCGCGAACTGCTGGCCAACCGCACCCTTTCTGTCGGCGACCTGGCGAGCATGACCAGCCTCCCGCTGGATACGCTGCGCGATGCCATGAACGGCAAGTGCCCGCTGGCGGTGGGCTTGTGGAAGGAGATCGCGTCGGCGCTTCACGCCACCCAGGCGGAGTTCAGCTTCACCACCAGCGAGCGCAACGGCGAGCCCTGCTGGGAACTCTATTGCGTGCTCATGTAGCCGGCGCATTTGCTGCACAAGGTTCCGCCGATCGACTCTGGCAAGGTTCGAGAAGATACACCGAATCAATCCAGGATGGGGTTGGGGAAGGTTCGCGGCTATGCCGACTTCTTCAGCTCGCGCTCGTGGCGGCGCCAGTGGCGGACGGTCTCCAGCCAGCCCGGCTGAGCATCCTGATCCTCTTGCCGATGGGCGGCGCGATACAGCCACACGCTGTCGGCGAGCATGGTCAGAACCACCAGCACGCCACCCACAATCATGGCAAGGATAATGACTGTCCCGAAGGTCAGCAGATCATCGAAAGCGTGGAAGAGTGTGCCCATATGCCCCTCCCAGGCCGGGGGAGCGCCTATCGGCCCAATTACAGGCTACTCTACTCCCAACCCGAATGCAGTGACAATGGTCACGCTTTGGCACGCCGCAAGTGCCATTCACACAACAAGATACCGCCCGGATCGCTAAAATGGCGGGTCAGCGCCGGAGGGCTTTGGCCCTTCTGGCGCAAGCGTGTAAGGCTCGCGAGCCATCCATGAGTATTCGAGTTCCTAGCGTCCCGGCCCGGCAAACCATTTCACCCGCACCCGGCCGAGCTCTTTCTTCACCTGCCGCACGCGCCTGGCAGCATCGCGCTCCGACTTGTACCCGGTCTCAATGGCGAAATGAGTAGCCTGCGGCAACCGCGCCTTCTCGTTTTTCAGGTGCCGGCGCAGATTGGCCGCGCTATCCACATGCAGTGGGTTTTCCACCTGGAAAAGGACATAAACGCCCGGCTCTTGGGGAACGCTTGCGATTTCGGGCTCAGTGAAGGGATGCAGCTCGTGAAGGGCCATCGTCATCATGGTATCAGCGCGGTAGGAGCCCGCAGCAGCTGGCAATGTAAATGTGTCTGTGCCGCTATCAAATCGTGTCAGAATTCGTCTTCTGATGATGCGGGGCTCCTAGGCCTGCAGTGAGGAGGCATCGTGAAGCGCAGAGAATTCCTCATCGGCGCATCCTGGGGATTAGCGGCGGCCTGGGCCGGCGCCAGAGCCCTTCCCACTACCGCCCTGCCCGCCCTGCCGCGCAAATTCAGCGCCGCGGATACGGTGGTACTGGGCAAAACCGGCATCCGCACCAGCCGCCTGGCCATGGGCACCGGTACGGTCGGCTTCGGCCACCATTCGAACCAGAGCGCGCTGGGAGTGCAGGGCCTCTCCCGCCTGCTGCTCAACGGCTATGACCACGGCCTGCGCTTTTTCGATACCGCCGACGCCTACGGCACCCACCCTCACGTGGCCGAGGCCCTCAAGCACGTGGCGCGCGACAAGGTCACCGTGCTCAGCAAGTCCTGGTCGCGCGAACCCGCGGCCATCCGCGCCGACCTCGACCGCTTCCGGCGCGAACTGGGCACCGACTACATTGATATTTTCCTGATGCACTGCCTGAGCGATTCCGACTGGACCACGCGCTACCGGGGCGTAATGGATGTGCTCTCGGAGGCGAAGGAGAAGGGAATTATCCGCGCCCACGGCTGCTCCTGCCACACCATTGGCGCCTTGCGCGCGGCCGCGCAGTCACCCTGGGTGGAGGTGGACCTGGCGCGCATTAACCCCATCGGATCGCACATGGACGCTGATCCTGAAACCGTGCTGGCCGTGCTGCGCTCGATGAAAGCGGCGGGAAAAGCGGTTGTGGGCATGAAGATTCTCGGCCAGGGAGACCTGAGCACCCGCCCGGATGAGGCGCTGAAATACGCATTGTCGCTGGGCGTGCTCGACGCCTTCACCATTGGCGCCGAAAGCAAGACGCAGCAGGAAGACTTGATCCGCCGCATCGCGACCACCTGAAGCCAGCGACTATCCTGTGGCGCGGGCGCCCCCGCCCGCGAGTAGCGCCGCCTAGCCCGGCGACGAGGCCGTCGCCGCCTCGGCTCGATTTCTATTGCGGCGGTTCTTTGGCTAACTGTGGGTCGGTGGTGCCCTGGCCATTCAATTCCTGCTCCCGCTTATTGCGGCTGGCATTCATCAGGCGTGTAGCCGTATCCAATTCCACCTTAGCCTGCTGCAATTTGCCCATGCGCCGCAGCACTTGCCCCTTCAAGTAATGGATACGGGCCGCTTGCGGCGCCAGCTTCTGAGCCGCGTCCAGCGCCCGCAGCGCCTCGGGATACTTTTCCTGCTGCTGGTAAATTTTGGCCAAACCGAGATAGGAAGTAGCGAGGCGCGGGTCGAGCTTCACGGCTTTCTCAAAGCTCTGCTCTGCCGGCCCATCCTGGGCGAGCAGTACGTAGGCCTGTCCCAGTTGGTCGTAGTTGAGGGCGACGTCCGGCTCGAGGGCGATGTCCTTCAGGAATTCATCCCGAGCCCGTGCGTAGTCCTGCTTGTGCATGTAGGCAACGCCCAGGTTGTAGTGGACAAACGGCAGCTTGGGATCGGCCTGCGCCGCTTGGTTCAGCTCCTGGATGGCCGCGTCATCCTCCTGGCGATTGAGATGGGCCTTGCCCATAATCAGGTGAAACTCGGGTGTGTTCCCTCCAATGTCAACCAGGCGTCCCAGCGCCCGCTGTTCCACTTCGTCCTGCCTGGCGTTGTGCGCGGCAACACCAAGCACATAAAGATAGTTGAGGTTGTAGGTTTCTTGCTCCCAAAGCGGCAGCAGGGTAGCGACGGTGCGCGGGTATTGCCCGGTAAAAAAATAGCAAAGTCCCAGCAAGTAGCGCGCCTGCAACAGCTTGGGCTGCTGCCGCAGCACCGAGGCAAGAGGGGCAATGGCTTGCGGATAGAGGCTTTGCCGGTAATAAACCAGGCCGATGTTGAGGCGGATGCCGGCCAAGGCGGGCGCCAGTCGCTCGGCTGCTTTTAGATAGCGCAGGGCCAGTGCCCACTGCTGCCGGCGCATATAGGTAACGCCCAGGTTGGCGTTAGCGCCGGGATCATCCGGTTGGAGCGCCAGCACTTGGCGGAAGGCGCTTTCCGCGCTGTCCAGGTCGCCTTGCTGCAGCGCTTTTTCGCCCCGAACATAGAGGTCGCGAATGCTGCCTGCCTTCGCGACTGTATTCTGCGGGGGCGGGGGAATTGGGGATGGCCCTCCACTGAGCGGCAGCGCATGTAAGGCCAGAAAGAGGGCGAGAACCAGCATGATTCGATAAGGCCAGCAGAAGCATACTAGGTTCTGCAGCCGCAGCGTCAAGCCGGCATCATTTCGCTAGGTGCTGGGCATGAAGGAATTTCGTTCAGCGAGCACCCATTCGGGTACTCTCCCATAATTCATATAGTTAATGGTTTTGTTATGAAATCCCGGATAGTAGATTTGTATTAGTCGGCCTGAATTTGTCTCCACTATTTGCGGAAGCCATTGATACGAAAGACTGTAGTTAGATTTAATAGGATTGAGACTCGCCTTCTGGTCAGGTGGCGTCCGGATTGCGATGGTTACAACAGATTAGTGTTTGTGGCTGCTTAGCCAGGCCTTTCTTTCCACTCCGGCGCCAACGCCGTAAAGGAGTCGTGGCATGAGAGTTAATCTGCGGTGGGTCGCAACGTTGTTCGTAGTCTTGATCTCTTCCCTGACACTCTTGGCGCAAGATACAGGCCAGATCACGGGCACGGTGCACGACTCATCAGGAGCCGCCGTTGCTAACGCCAAAGTCACGGTAAGCAATAGATCGCAGGGCATTGAGCGCCCAACGGTTACTAACTCCACTGGCGATTGGCTGGTAGGCGGTCTGCCCGGAGGAACCTACAGCGTGACCGTGGATGCACCCGGCTTCAAGAAGTTCCAGGCTAAGGACATCGCCCTTCGGATCGGCCAGAAGCTTCGCCAGGACGCGACGCTGCAGGTAGGCGCCACCGCTACCGAGATTACGGTGCAAGGCTCGGCCGTGGCTCCGGAGACCCAGTCTTCGGACCTGGCAGGCACGGTTACGGGCAAGGAAATCACACAGTTACAGTTGAATGGACGCAACTTCACCCAGCTAGCTACTCTGGTTCCCGGCGTGAGCAACCAGACCGGGCAGGATGAAGGCACAGTCGGCGTGTATGGCAACGTCAGTTTCAGCATGAACGGCGGCCGGGTAGAGTACAACAACTGGGAACTGGATGGCGGCGACAACATGGATAACGGCAGCAACTCCACGCTGAACGTTTATCCCAGCATTGACGCCATCGCCGAGACCCGCGTGCTGACCTCAAACTACGGCGCCCAGTACGGCCGCAACGGTTCGGGCACGGTTGAAACCGAGATCAAGTCCGGTACCCGCGCCTTCCACGGCGACGTTTACGAGTTTGTCCGCAACGACGCTTTTAACGCCCGCAACTACTTCCAACAGACGGTCCCACCTTACAAGAAGAACGACTACGGCTACACCGTCGGCGGCCCCGTCTACATTCCGGGTCACTACAACTCCGATCGGCGAAAGACATTCATCTTCTGGAGCGAGCAGTGGGTACGGCAGCACGTCGGCCAGGTGTTGACCGGCGCGACGCCCTCGGCCGCGATGCGCCAGGGCATATTTTC
>DATGGJ010000520.1:0-2637 GCA_035308585.1 Terriglobales bacterium | reverse complement strand
GACGTCCGCGGCAGCCAGAAACACTCCCTGGTCGGGTAGGGCAGCATGAAGATCGAACGGGCGGGTAGCCAGTTCGTTTCCGGCTTGTTTCCACCTCTGCTCGGCGATGGCCTGGAACTCAGGCTCCGACAACCCTGTGCGGTTCAAAAAGCGCGTATCGCTTCCACCCCACGAACCGCCGCCGCAACTTGCAAACAGCAACAGCAGAATGCCGCCGAGTACCCGGATGCCGCGCATGGGTGTCCCCCAAGGGTTCCCCTGCGCTCACATCCAGCATTAGGATGACCAATGCACGCCATTGAAAGCAAGGAATTTATGGAGGGTTTGGACGGCGGAAAGGCTCGTTTCGGGAATTATGGTTCCAAAGCGGGCGAACGGCAGGGCTGCTCCCCAGCCATCAGCTGAACTCAGATAGCAACCTTACAAGGCGGAAGGCCACTTGGCTTACTCTTCCGCGGCTATGCCCGCCGGAATGGCGTTCTTGCGCGGTCGCTTATTAGCCTGCAGAATTTTTTTGCGCAGGCGCAGCGACTTGGGCGTGACCTCGACGTACTCATCCTCGGCGATGAACTCGATCGCCTGCTCCAGGTTGAGGGTGCGGAAAGGCACCAGGCGGATGGCTTCATCGGCGGTGGAAGCGCGCATGTTGGTCAGTTTCTTCTCGCGCACGCAGTTCACGTCCAGATCGTTGTCGCGCGAGTTCTCGCCGATGACCATGCCTTCGTAAACGTCCACCCCGGGGCCGACGAAGAGCTCGCCCCGCTCCTGCAGGTTCCATAGGGCATAGGCCGTCGTGGCGCCGCCGCGATCGGCCACCAGCGCGCCCGTCAGCCGATGGGGAATTTCGCCCTGCCACTCCATGTGGCCGTCGAACAGCGAATTCATCACGATGGTGCCGCGCGTATCGGTAAGCAATTCGCTGCGCAACCCGATCAGCCCGCGGCTGGGCACGCGAAACTCCATCCGCACCCGCCCGTAGCCGTGGTTATGCATCTTCTGCATTTCCGCTTTGCGCATGCCCAGTTTCTCCAGCACCACGCCCACG
This sequence comes from Terriglobales bacterium, assembly GCA_035308585.1. Lineage (GTDB taxonomy): Bacteria > Acidobacteriota > Terriglobia > Terriglobales > Acidobacteriaceae > JAICWP01. Next base: position 1,592 of record DATGGJ010000520.1, on the reverse strand, counting down.
TATTCCTCGGGAATGTCCACCGTGAGCCGCTCCACCGGCTCCATCAGCTTGCCTTCAATCTTGCGGGTTACGATTTCCGGCTTGCCCACCGCCAGTTCGTAGCCTTCGCGGCGCATCATTTCGAGCAGAATGGAGAGCTGCAACTCGCCTCGGCCCATGACCTTGAATGAATCCGGGCTGCCGGTTTCCTCCACCTTGATGGAGACATTGGTGAGCAGTTCTTTGTCCAGGCGCTCGCGCAGGTTGCGTGAGGTAACGTACTGGCCTTCCCGACCGGCAAAAGGCGAGGTGTTCACCGTGAACTGCATTGCGATGGTGGGCTCATCAATCACGATGTGGGGCAGGGGTGCGGGCGTTTCCGCGTCGGTAATGGTCTCCCCAATGGTGATGCCGGTCACGCCGGCGATGGCCACAATGTCGCCCAGTTCGGTCTGCTCGATGTCCACCCGCTTGAGCCCGCTGAAGGAAAACAGCTTGGTGATCTTCACTTTTTCCAGCGAGCCATCGAGCTTGGCAATGCCCACTTCATCGCCGTTGTGCAGGGTGCCATTGAAGACTCGCGCGATGGCTAGGCGCCCCAGGTAGTCGCTGTAGTCGAGATTGGCGACCAGAATTTGCAGCGGGCCGCCGGCATCTCCCGCGGGCTGCGGAATGGTGCTGACTATGGATTCGAACAGCGGCTGCAGGTTTTGACCAGTCTGCTTGGGGTCGGCCGTCGCCGTGCCCAGCTTGGCGTTGGTGTAGAGCACGGGAAAGTCGAGCTGGTTTTCCTCCGCGTCCAGGTCAATGAAGAGATCGTAGATTTCGTTCAGAACCTCCTGGGCGCGGGCGTCGGGACGGTCAATTTTGTTGATCACCACAATGGGCGGCAGCTTGGCTTCCAGCGCCTTGCCCAGCACATAGCGCGTCTGCGGCAGCGGCCCTTCGCTGGCGTCCACCAGCAGCATTACGCCATCCACCATCTTCAGCGCGCGCTCCACCTCGCCCCCGAAGTCGCTGTGACCGGGCGTGTCCACAATGTTGATCTTGACTTCGTGATAGAAGACAGCCGTGTTCTTGGCCAGGATGGTGATGCCGCGCTCGCGCTCCAGTTCGTTGGAGTCCATAACCCGCTCCACCAGCTCCTGGTTGGCGCGGAAAACGCCGCTCTGACGCAGCATGGCGTCCACCAGCGTGGTCTTGCCGTGGTCCACGTGGGCGATGATGGCGATATTGCGAATTCCCTTGCTCAATCTGCTTCCTTGGTGAAACGGGGTGGTTTATTTAAGTGTACATGGATTGGAAGCTGCGCAGGATGCGCTACGAGTCGGGAGTCGGTAGTCAGCAGCTCCTCTTAGCGTCTGACGGTGTTCAGCCAGGTCGGGGCAAGCTGAAGCCAGGCTCTCGCCCGCAAACGCCTTCCTGGAAGGCGTCATGCTGAGGGGCTTTAGCCCCGAAGCATCTCGCGTGCAGCGCCAAATCAGTTTCCTTGAGCCCCGGCTGCTGACCCCTTGAACCCCGGTTGCTGCGGTTCTGCCGACTCCCGACTCCCGACTACAGCCTCATCGGCCAATCCCTTTGGTCATCTGTCGTCTGGGCATGGTATCCGGCGA
>DATGGJ010000519.1:0-3565 GCA_035308585.1 Terriglobales bacterium | reverse complement strand
CTTCCCTCGACGGAAAATGGGCGAATTGTCACAAAGAGGGGCAGTCGAGTCAAGCTTTTTGTAAAACGTTTCAAGAGCTCTCCGCCCCTAAGCCACTCAGGCTCAACCTTATGTTAGGGGTGCAACATCTTGCGCTTTTCCCGTATGCAGGAAACTTTCCGGTTCGCACCATAGGGCCCGCGCCGCATGACCGTGACTTGACGCCATTTAGCTTCGGTCTTCGGCTTGGAGACGCGGGCTCAACCCCATCCGGCGGAGAGAGCTTGCTGTTTTGCTGCAAGGGCTTGCACTTCCCTGCCCTGATTCTTCAGCCAACATATCGTAAGTAGTTGACTTGGCGCTCATTACGGCCACGCACTCGCGCCGGCGTTGGGTCACAGGATTGCCCCTGCTGGAGGTGGCCGAGGTTGGCGGTCTGCCGCCTGATTCCCCGGCAGGTTGCGCTCAACATGACTCGAATCGCGTGCTTAGCTTTATTCCTGCTGCCGACCGCGTGTCTGGCAGCGGTGGCCCCTAATAGCCTCGTTCTCTCCCCAACAACCTTCCACACAGACGGTTACGCCAAACTGGCCAGCGGCCATATCAACCTGCTGAGATTTCAGCCCCTGGAAGAGGCGGATGTAGATATGGAATGCGAGTCCACGGAGCCTCCCCAGGCTCTGGCCACGCCTCACACCTGGGTGGCCGCCATTCCGGACAACACAAAGATAGTGGTGAATTTCATTATCGGCACCGATGGCCAGGTGTACAGCCCCTTCGTTCTGGACGGTGCCGCCAGCGATTCCCTTTACCGCAAACTGGTGAACGAAGTGCGCCGCTGGCACTATCGTCCGGCTTTATGCAACGGCGTGCCCACCGACGCGGAAGTAAAGGTTCAGCTTTCCAGCCGCTGACTGCGGGCCGCGCCCAAATATAACGAGTTGCCTCTCTACCAATCCAAGACATTGGCGCTGCGGACGGGCATGCCGTGTGTGGTTAAATAACGCCCATGGAGCGGATTCGCAGCGGCGACGCCGAGATCGGCTACCAAGTCATGGGCAAAGGCCCGCCGGTAGTTCTCTTGCATCCTTTTCCAGCGCACCACGGGTTCTGGGCTCCCCTGGCGGAGCGCCTGGCCACGCGCTACCGCGTGATCCTGCCTGACCTGCGCGGGCACGGTGATTCGGAAGTCGGCGAGGGTCCGGCCACCATGGAAAAACACGCCGTTGACCTGGCGCGGGTGTGCGATGCGGCCGAGGCGGGGCGGGCGGTTTTTGTGGGAGTTTCCATCGGCGGCTACATTTTGTTCGAGTTCTGGCGGCGCTCCCGGCAGCGGGTGCAGGCCCTGATCCTCAGCGACACTCGCGCCCAGGCAGACACCGCGGAAGGGCGCGCCAATCGCCTGAAATCGGCGGAGGACGTGCTGCAGCGCGGCCCCGAACCTTTCATTGACGCCATGCTCCCCAAGTTGCTGGGTGAGAGCACGCACCAGGGCCGGCCCGACCTGGTGCAGGCGGCTAAGCGCATGATGATGAAAATGTCGGCGCAGGGCATCGCCCAGGTACAGCGAGGTATGGCGGCGCGGCCGGACTCGGTGGAGACCTTAAAGAGCATCCAAGTGCCCACGCTCCTGCTGGTGGGCAGTGAAGACACGCTCACGCCAGTGCCCGACGCTGAATTCATGTGCCAGAATATCCCCGGCAGCCAGTTGCGGATCATCGCGCGCGCCGGCCATTACGCGGCCTTCGAACAGAGCGAAGCCGCCCTGCCCCTGCTGCGGCAGTTCCTGGACGGGCTAACGGCGCAATAATAAGGCCTGGCGTATAGCGAGACCGCGAAATGTCGCTGAGAGGTCTCCTCCGGGTTCTGGCTTCGGCTTTGCTACAATTCCCGCCATGGTGGATACATTTCTGGTAGCGGAAGCGACCACGGTCACGGCCAAGGGAGATGGCTCGCCGGTTGACATCAGCGCGGCAGGCCATCGAGTCTTTCTCCTGCAATTGAACATCACCCGCATTCTGGAACAGCAGGCGTTGGACGTAAGCGTGTTTGGCTCGCCCGACGGCAACACCTGGGGGCAGAAAGCGCTGACCGCCTTCCCGCAGAAGTTTTATCGTGGAGAGCACCCGCTGCTGCTGGACTTGCGGCAACAACCGGAGGTAAGGTTTTTGCGCGCCCATTGGGACGTGAACCGCTGGGGGCGCGGGCCGGAGCAAGCCATGTTCCAGTTTCAGCTCAGGTTGCGCGAAGTTCCCCCGGAGATGCTGCAGGAAGCCACTTCTGGCGCCTATTCCCGCGCCTAGCGGGTAACGCTGGCGGCCAGCGGCCGAACCTTATCCAGCAAAGAACGCGCTTCCGCGGCATAAGGCCCATTGGGGGCGTGGCTGAGATATTGCTCAAATTCACCCAGGGCCGCCCCGTAAGTGCGCAGTCCCACGTAGGCGTAGCCCTTCACCAGGTGGAACTCAGGATGAAGGACGGCGTCCCCCAGGGCGAGGGCCTTGTTCACCTGCTGCAGTGCCGGCTGGAATTTTCCTAATTGCAGCAGGGCTTTGCTGGACTCAAAGTATCCCTGCCAGGCATTGGGCATGAGCAATTCCGACTGCTGAAGCGGACGCAAGGCCTCCTGGAATTTTTTCTCGCAATTGAGGACGGCCCCCATAACCAGGTAGCCGGTGCCATAGTTGGGATCAGCCTGGATGGCGCGATTGGCGTCCGCGGCCGCCTGTTCAAACTGTTGCCGCTGCAGTTCAAGTACCCCGCGCAGAGCCAAAGCTTGAGCGTAATGGGGATAAGCCTGCAGCGCTTTGGAAACATATTTGGAGGCATCGTCCAGATTGTTCTTGTTGACCGCAGCATGGGCTTTGGCCAGCCAGGAGACGGCCTTCTCCGGCACCCGCAACTGCTGCACCGAGATCGAAGGCGCGTTGGGATCTCCACCCGGGGCGCTATTGGGATTGGGCAAGCGCATGGTCACCCAGGTTTGCCCGTCAGCCACCTGCACCCGCTCGCTGGCCTGCAACACCCCCGATTCCGCCCGCAGTTCGTATTCTCCGGCCGGCAGATTGGTGAGCGTGAAGCTGCCATCGTCGCCGGTGTACTGTGCCGTTACTTGCCGCCCGGGAACCAGGGAGTTGACCTCGACGCGGGCATTCGGCACGGGCTTATTGTCCAAAGTGCGGACAGAACCCATGATCACGCCGCTGAGTTGATTTCTGGTCGGCAGAGCGCTCTGCGGATCACCCGGAAATTGGGTACCCGGAGAGCCTAACTGCTGCAGGCCTCCCCATTGCGCCCAGGATGGAGCCAGGGCAAAGGCAAGAACAAAACACGCCAGGAAAAGCTTATCCCGCAAAACAGACATCCGACCCTCTCGTGCGAAGCGGCAGGCTTGCGAGGCATTCCAGACTTAGGCAGGGGGACCCGAAGACCTTGGAACAACCATTCGTACGCGCAACGGCTTGCGCCGGCGCTATTGACTCAGATGGCTGGGGCAAGCGACAGTTGTCTGGGTCGCGAGCAAAGCTCCGCAAAAAATTTTCATAAAGGCGAGCAACTCGCGGCCGGGACTCTCTTGCCAAATTCC
>DATGGJ010000518.1:0-4802 GCA_035308585.1 Terriglobales bacterium | reverse complement strand
TGCTGGTAGGCGGTGTGCCCGTGGTTAGCGCCAGCAAGCTGGTGGAAGGCGTGACCCCCGGCAAAGCGATCCGCGCGCCCATTCAGTAGTCAGGAGTCGGCGCACTAGCCGGCAAAACCTGCGTACTCGTCCATCTTTGTGGCGCGGGCGCCCTCGCCCGCGACCGGCCAAGCGATCCGCGCGCCCATTCAGTAGTCAGTAGTCGGCGCACTAGCCGGCAAAGCCTGCGTCCTCGTTCATCTTTGTGGCACGGGCGCCCTCGCCCGCGACCGGTAGGGCGCTGACCCCTGAGCCCCGCCTTCTCCACCCTGCTCCTCACTCCTCGGTATAATTAAGAATTCGCATGGCTTCGACTACCTCAACCGAAAAGCTGGCCAGCCTCGGCCTGCGCCGGGGAGAATACGGCGGCGCCGAAACCGCGCTCCTGTTCTCCGACCCGCGCGCCGAGTTCTCTGCCCTGCGCTCCGGCTCCGGCGTTTACGAACTCAACTGGCGGCACTATTTCCTGATTTCCGGCCGCGACCGGGTGCGCTGGCTGAATGGCATGATCAGCAATAACGTGCGGGACTTGCCCGCTGGGCAGGGCGTTTACGCTTTCGTGCTGAATCCCCAGGGCCATATCCTGGGGGATCTTTATATCTACAATCGCGGTGATGACTTCGCGCTCGAGACCGATGCCGCCCAGGCGGAAAAGCTCTATTCCCACCTGAAGCGCTTCATCATCATGGACCAGGTGGAATTCAAGCCCGCCGAAGAGTGGGTTGCCCTCGGCATTCAGGGTCCCAGGGCGGAAGAAACTTTACGCGCTGCCGGACTGGAGCATCCCGCTTTGCAGCTCCTCCAGTTCGCCCAGGTGAAATATCGTGAAGCTGAAGTAACGTTGCTCCGCAGCGATCAGCCCCTGTCGCCAAGCTACGAACTGTGGTTGGCCGCCGGCCATGCACCCGCGTTGTGGGAGGCCCTGGTCAAAGCCGGCGCTACTCCCGTGGGCGCGGAGGCCCTGGAGCTGGCCCGCATTGCCGCCGGCATCCCCCGCTATGGCCAGGATATCCGCGAGCGCGACCTGCCCCAGGAAACCAGCCAGATGCGCGGCTTAAGCTTCACCAAGGGCTGCTACATCGGCCAGGAAATCGTGGAGCGCATCCGGGCCCGCGGCAAGGTGCACCGCGGTTTTGCCGGGTTCCGCATTGTGGAAGGGCCGCTGCCCGCGGCCGGTTCGAAGATGCAGGCGGGCGGCAAAGAAGTTGGGGAAGTCACCAGCGCCGCCATGCTTCCAGTCGGAGAAAAAGAAATCGCTGTGGCGTTGGGTTATGTCAGAACTGAGGCCGGCGCTCCCGGTACCATGGTCGAACTCGGCACCACGCGGGCCCAGGTTGAATCTTTACCCTTCACGCTTTGAGCAGCTGGAAAGATGCCAATTGTATGGCCGAAAAGAAACCTGAATTCACCGTAACCGACCGCCGCCTGTTCACCTCCGAAGGCGAACTCCGTCCTGAGGCCGCCGACGAGCAGCCCGCGGCTAAGCTCCCATCCGAAGCAAAACCAGCCCCAGAGCAGGCCAAACCGGCAGAGCCCGCGGCCCAGACTCCGCCTCCGCCCAGCGCGGCGGAGCAGAAGGCCCAGGCCGACGCCTACTCGCAGTCCACTCGCGACCTGGATGCCCGCCTCAAGCGCGAACTTGGTTCGGCGCAGGCCCAGGACCTGCAGATGACCTTTGAGCGCTTCCTCGCCTCCCTCTACATGACCGCCCTGCTGCAGCTGGGTCTGGTCCAGGAACAGGGCGGCCGCCCGCAGATTGACCTGATTGGCGCGCGCCAGACCATAGACACCATCGAAATCCTCCGAGAAAAGACCAAGGGCAATCTCACCTCGGCGGAAGAGGCCTTCCTGCAGAACGTGCTTTATGAGCTGCACATGGCCTATATCGAGGTGACCAACGCGCTGGCGCGCGGCGTCCAGGCTCCGGGACAGCCTGGGCCCAAGCAGCAATGAGAGCTGTACTCACCGTGCTGGGCAGCGGCACCTCCATGGGCGTGCCCACCATCGGCTGCAACTGTGCGGTGTGCACCTCGCACGATCCCCACGACCGCCGCACTCGCCCTTCGGTGCTGATCGAGTACGACGGCCGCGTAATCCTGATTGACACCACTCCTGACTTCCGCGAGCAGGCCTTGCGCGAGGGCGTGCGTCAGCTTGACGCCGTGCTTTACACCCACGCCCATGCCGACCACATCCTCGGACTCGACGATCTCCGCCCGCTCAGCTTCCGCCGCCAGCAGCGCATCCCACTGTACGCCAGCGAGACAGTTGCCCGCGTGGTGCGCGGCATGTTCCGCTACATCTTCGACGACGAGTACAAGTATGGCACCATGGCGCAGGTCGAAATGCACACCGTAAACGGTCCCTTAGAGTTGTACGGAGCGCGCTTCGAGCCGGTGAAGATTCTCCACGGCGACACCGAAATTTATGGTTACCGCTTCGGCTCCGCCGCCTACCTGACCGACTTCAGCACCATCCCCGAAGCGTCGTTCGCCCAGCTGCAGAATCTCGACATTCTCTTTTTGGACGCGCTGCGGCACAAGCCGCACCCCACTCACTCCACGGTGGAGAATTCCGTGCGCATCGTGGACCGGCTGCAGCCGCACCGCGCATTCTTTACCCATATTTGCCATGACCTGCCGCATGAGCAAACCAACGCTTCCCTGCCGCCGCACGTGCGCCTGGCGCACGATGGCCTGAAGCTGGAGTTTGAGATTTAGTAGCTGGAAGTTAGTAGTTGGCAGCTGGTCTCGCAGACTTTTGCTGGAGTAGACGACGAGTTGATCATCCTCACTATGAGCGAACTGGCCACTGGCCACTGACCACTGTCTTGAAGATCTACCGCCATCTCGAGGAACTTCCCCCCGATCTCGGCCGCACTGTGCTGAGCGTGGGCAACTTCGACGGCGTGCACCGCGCTCACCAGCACGTCCTGGGAGAGGTGGTACGCCGCGCCCGGGAACTCGGCGCCGCTCATTCCCTGGCTGTAACCTTTGATCCTCATCCCGCGCGCATCCTCCATCCCGATGCGGCGCCGCGCCTGATCACTCCTCTGCCCATCAAGCTGCGCCTGCTCGCTGCCACTGGCCTGAATGCCGTGTTGTTGCTGCCCTTCAACCGTGACCTTTCGCTGCTCACTCCGCGCCAGTTCGCCGAGGAGATTTTGCACGGCAAACTGCACGCCCGCGAGGTGCACGAGGGGTTTAACTTCCGTTTCGGGCGAAAAGCCAAAGGCGACATACACCAATTGGCCGAGTTCGGCCATGAGTTCGGTTTCGATGTCAAGGTCTACCCCGAGATGTGCATCCGCGGCCATGCCGTTTCCAGCAGCCGGGTGCGCCAGTTGATTGCCGCAGAGGGTGATGTCAGCGATGCCCGCCACCTGCTCGGCCGTGCTTTCAGCATCATCTCCAATCCCGGCCGTGGCCGCGGTTATGGCGCCAAATACACCGTTCCCACCATCAACCTCAGCCGCTACGAAGAACTCGTGCCCAAAGATGGCGTTTATATCACCCATACCCGCGTGGGGGAGGAGTGCTTCGATTCGGTGACCAACGTCGGCAATCGCCCCACCTTCGGCGCCGAGTCCTTCGCCATTGAAACTCACCTGCTCAACTTCCATCCCCTGGAACTCACCCCGCAAACGGAAGTTGAGTTGTTTTTCCTGCGCCGCCTGCGGCCGGAAATCAAGTTCCCTTCCGTCGAAGAGCTACGCACCCAGATTGCCGCCGACGTGCACAAGGCCCGCCGCTATTTTCAGCTTCTGCAGGACGGGAAAGGCGCTTAGCACTTTGTAGCGCGTGTGCCCTCGCCTGGGATGCACGCGTGGGGACAGGCGCCCTTGCCTGTCCGGGCGAGCGTAGCTCGCCTCACCCTTCGTCGCATACGGCCTCGCCCCTTGGCACGCCCGGTGATGAGCTGCCGGTTGCTGCCCGCGAGTACAATCGCCCGATGGCCGGCACCGCCGCCTTTTCCCTCTCCACCATCACGCGCGGACAGCGCCGTACCCTGATCGCCGCCGGCCTGGGCTGGATGCTCGATGCTTTCGACGTCATGCTCTACGCCCTGGTGCTGGCCCACATCATGCGCGACCTGGGCATGAGCAAGGGCACCGCCGGCCTGCTCAACACGCTTACCCTGCTGGCTTCGGGCATAGGGGGCGTGCTTTTCGGATTCATTGCCGACCGGATCGGGCGCAAGCGCGCGCTGATGGCCACCATCCTGACCTACTCGGTGTTTTCCTTCGCCTGCGGCTTCTCCACCACCATCCTCATGCTGGCCTGCTTCCGCTTCGCGCTCGGACTGGGCATGGGCGGTGAATGGAACACTGGCGCCGCGCTGGTGGCCGAAACCTGGCCCAGCGAGCTGCGGGCCAAGGCACTCTCCATCGTGCAAAGTTCCTGGGCTATCGGCTACGCCTTAGCAGCCCTGATCGCCGGGATTGTGCTGCAGCTTTCCAACTGGCGGGCAGTGTTTTTCGTAGGTGTATTGCCGGCGCTGATTATCTTCTGGATTCTGAAAAAAGTACCGGAATCGGAAATGTGGGAGCAGCAGCACGGGGCTTCACTTGCTGCCGCCACAGCCCGTGCCGGGCACCCGCCCGCCCAGGAGGATTCCTTCTTTCACCTTTTCTCCCGCTCCTACGCCCGTTCCACGCTGGCCCTGCTGCTGGTGAACTTCTTCGGCCTCTTTGCCTGGTGGGGACTGTTCACCTGGATTCCGCCGTACCTATCCCTGCCTGTTTCACAAGGCGGACGCGGCTT
>DATGGJ010000517.1:0-1888 GCA_035308585.1 Terriglobales bacterium | reverse complement strand
ATTGATAGCGCAGGAAAGATCGTGTTCAAGAGCAAGCCCGGGCCGTTCGGCTTCAAGCCGGAGTTGCTGAGCGCGTCGCTAAGCCGCCTGCTGGGCGGGCAGGGCACGAAGCAGGCCAGCGCTCCGACGGTCTCCCTGGAGTCATTCTGAGGGGTTTTAGCCCCGAAGGATCCGGCGTGCAGCACCACGTTGCTACACCCAGAAACAACTCGCGGACGCGCGAGATTCCGCGGCACTGAAGTGCCTCGGAATGACGCCTTCTGGCGGAAGACGCGGCGAGGGCGGGACGCAGGCGCTGCGACGCGGGCGGGGGCGCCCGCGCCACAACCAATACCCAAATCACTTCCGCTTGACGCTGCTTACTCCAGCACGAAAATGTTCTTGCGGGCGCAGATGTCCTTCAGGATTTTCGGCCAGACGCTTACCGTCACCTCACCTAAATGCGCCTTGCGCAGCAGCAGCATGAGGGTGCGCGCCTGGCCCACGCCGCCGCCGATGCTGAGCGGAATCTGGTTGTTGATGATGGCCTGGTGGTAGGGGAACTTCAGAAAATCCGTCTGCCCCGCCATGCTCAGCTGCTTGCGCAGCGTATCGGCATTGACGCGGATGCCCATCGAAGTCAACTCGTGGCGGCGGCGCGTGACCGGGTTCCACACCAGGATGTCGCCATTCAAACCGTGCATGGGGCGGCCGGCCGGGGAGCGGGTTTCGGTGACCCAGTCGTCGTAGTCGGCGGCGCGATTCTCGTGCGGATAGCCATCAGCCAGCGGCCAGCCAATCCCAATTATGAAGATGGCGGGATACTTCTGCAGCACCTGGGTCTCGCGCTGCTTGCGCGGCAGGTCGGGGTACATGTCAAGGATTTCCTCGGCGTGCAGGAAGGTAAGCTTCTCTGGCAGGTCAGGGTATTTGCTGGTCTTGAGCTGCGGGAACAGTTCCTGGGCATAACGCTCTGCGCCCACCAGCACTTTCCAGATCTTGTTGACAATTTCCTTGAGAAACTCCAGGTTGCGCTGCTCGGAGGTGATCACCCGCTCCCAATCCCACTGGTCCACGTAGACGCTGTGGTCATGGTCAAGGAAGTAGTCCTTGCGCACGGCCCGCATGTCGGTGCACAAGCCTTCGCCCACGCCCATGCCGAACTGGCGCAGGGCCATGCGTTTCCACTTGGTGGCCGCCTGCACAATCTGCGCGTCCACCGGGTGCTGCTCGCGGTCATTGGAAATGTGGAAGGAGATGGGGGTGCGCGAGCCGTCGCGGTCGAGCAGGTCGTTGACCCCGCTCTCCACGTCCACCAGCAGGGGGACGGTGACCATGAGCAGGTTGAGTTCGTGGCAGAGGTTGTCCTCGATGTAGCGCTTGACGGCAAAGATGGCCTGCTGCGTCTGCTTGCGGTCGAGCAGGGAGGCGTAGTCGCCGGGGAGCACCTTCTCCAGTTCGCGATAGTCGCCAATGCCGGGGCCCGCCAGATCGGCCCGCTTGTCTGCCATTACGGTGGACATAGATCATCTCCTTGTGGAAGCTGCGAACTACCATATTCACGCGTCGGGGAAGCGGGGCTCAGTAACCGGGGTCACAGGCAAGTGTGCGCAGGGCGGGGCTATTTGCGGCGCCCCCGGAGGGCGATGCAATACAGGGAGAGAACTTCGTGTAGCAATCCTCGCAAACCCAGTCGCGGCCGTACGACACTTCCTTCTCGACGATGTCCCTCCGCGATTAAAGCCGGTGTTCCTCAACCTTTGTTAATGCAGCGCTGAAGCGCAGCTCCACCCAAACCTTCTAGGCGCTGCTTCACCGGGCCGAACTACGAGATTTTGGCGGCCTTGGCCGGGATCCAGTAAATCTCTTCTTTAAGGTTTTCTTTGGTGAAGCCGATGCGCTGCAAAAT
>DATGGJ010000516.1:0-3862 GCA_035308585.1 Terriglobales bacterium | reverse complement strand
TAATTCGAAGCAAGTTTGGCGACGTGTTGCTGACCAGTCTCCCCTTCGTGCTGCTGCATTACATGGCGCTGGCAGCAGCGATTGCCGCCGGCGGGCTGGTTTTCGACCTTATGACCCGCGTCTCGCTTGCTGCCGGTTGGGCGCTGCTGGCCATCGCGGCCGGCTACTTCGCTTACGCTGACTTTCTCTATATCACCCGGCTCGCGGCCTATGTCAGCCTGGCTGTACCGGGCAGCGAGCCCAGCGTCGTCCCGGAACCGGTTCGGTTTCCCTCTCCCGATGTTCCCAGCCCCGCCGAGGGCGAATTACCAGCTACCAGCTGCTAACGACCGCCTGACTCCCGACTCCAGCCGCCTGGCTACTGACTCCTGCTTTTTCCTGCTTTACACTACTATCATTCTTCTGGCACATTAGACCGTGGAAGCCCAATCCATCGTCGTCCTCGATTTCGGCGCCCAGTACTCGCAGCTCATCGCGCGCCGCATCCGCGAACAAAACGTTTTCTCGGTGGTCCTGCCTTGCACGGCGCCCATTGATGAGATCAAGAGCTACGCCCCGGCGGGCATCATCCTGTCCGGCGGCCCCAGTTCAGTTTATGACCAGGACGCGCCCGCCGCCGATCCGCGCGTCTTCAGCCTGGGCCTGCCCGTACTCGGCATCTGCTACGGACTGCAGCTCATGACCCATGTCCTGGGCGGGAAGGTCCGCCCCGCCGACAAGCGTGAGTACGGCCACGCCACCGTGGAGATTCTTGACGGCTCGCGCCTCTTCACTGGCCTGCCCAAACTGCTTTCCGTCTGGATGTCGCACGGCGACGAAGCCATGGAGCTGCCCCAGGGCTTCCGCCTGATCGGCAAGACTCCCCATGCCGTTGCCGCCATCGAGAATCCGGAAAAGAAGATGTTCGCGGTGCAGTTCCACCCCGAGGTCCACCACACCAAGCTGGGCACGGAAATTCTGAAAAACTTTGCCTTTGAAATTTGCGGCGCCAAGCCCAGCTGGACGGCTCAGCACTTTGTGGACGCCACGGTGGCCCAGGTGCGCGAAACCGTCGGCCCCCAAGGCCGCGCCATCTGCGCCCTCTCCGGCGGTGTGGATTCCTCGGTCGCGGCCGTGCTGGTGCATCGCGCCATCGGCGACCGCCTCACCTGTGTCTTCGTCAATAATGGCGTGCTGCGCAAAAACGAGTTCGAAAAGGTGCAGCAGAACCTGCGCGACAAGCTGGGCCTCTGCCTGATGGCGGTGGACGCCTCTCAACGTTTCCTGGGGCGCCTGGCGGGCGTGACTGACCCGGAAAAGAAGCGCCACATCATCGGCAACGAGTTCATCGCCATCTTCGAGGAACAAGCGGAGCTCATCCAGCGCGAGCAGGGGCACGTGGAGTTCCTGGTGCAGGGAACCCTTTATCCGGATGTGATCGAATCGCGCTCCGTGCGCGGACCCTCGCAAACCATCAAGACCCACCACAACGTGGGCGGCCTGCCGGAAAAGATGAAACTGCGGCTTATCGAGCCCTTAAAGGATTTGTTTAAGGATGAGGTGCGCAAGATCGGCCGCGACCTGGGCATGCCGGAAGAGATCCTGCAGCGCCAGCCCTTTCCCGGGCCGGGGCTGGCGGTGCGCATCCTGGGTGAGGTCACGCCGGAGCGCCTGGCCCTGCTGCGCGAGGCCGATGAGGTTGTGGTCAGCGAAATCAAGCGCGCCGGGCTCTATACCCGCATCTGGCAATCTTTTGCCGTGCTTCTGCCTGTGATGTCGGTGGGCGTCATGGGCGACCAGCGCACTTACGCTTACACTTGCGCCATCCGCGCCGTGCATTCTGAAGACGGCATGACTGCCGATTGGGTGCCCCTCCCCACCGAGGTGCTTAAGACCATTTCCAGCCGCATCGTGAACGAAGTGAAGGGCATCAACCGCGTGGTATACGATATTACTTCCAAGCCGCCGGGCACCATCGAGTGGGAGTGAATATCCGCGCTCAGCGTTCCGCAGGCGGATTCGAGCCCAGAAAATTTTTTTCCACAGATTCGCGCCCATGGCCCGGATTTTTGCCGGCTTGAGCACAGCCTCCGGCCGCGACCGCTGAAAAACCGTCCAGCCACTCTGGCCAGCTTTGTCGCTGTGGAGCTATGATCAACCCTGATGGCGAACAAGGTGCTCTTCTGTCCTCCTACTTATTTCGAAGTGCGCGAGGTCAAGAATCCCTACATGCGCGGCCTGCTGCAGGTTGACCCAGTGCGGGCCCAGCACCAGTGGGATTCGGTGTGCGAAGCCTTTCGCGCCGCCGGTTTCGCGATTGAACTCATTGATCCGGTGCCCGACCTGGAGGACATGGTCTTTGCCGCCAATCCCGTCTTTGTGGGCCGCCACCCCCGTGAGGGCCATTTCGTGGTCCCTGGCCGCATGCGCTACGTCTCCCGCCGGGAGGAGGTGGGCCATTATGTGGAGTGGTTCCGTGCTCGCGGCTACAAAGTGGTAGACCTCGGCCTGGAGGACGATTTTCTCGAGGGCCACGGAGACCTGGTGTGGGATGCGGACGGCAGCAGGGTCTGGGCCGCCCATGGTTTTCGCTCCACCATTGGCGGCGTCGAAAAATTTGCCGCCGCCATGCGGCACATGCGCATTCCCGTTACACCTCTGCAACTGGTCGACGAACACTTCTACCATCTCGATGCCTGCTTCTCCCCTCTGCGCCCGGGCGCCGCGCTTATCTATCCCGGCGCGTTCTCCGAGGAATCGCTGGCCGAAATTCGCAGCCTCATTCCCCGCGTTTACCCGGTGGACCGCGAAGACGCTCTCAAATTCGTGTGCAACGGCGTCTCCGCCAATGGAAAGTTCCTCACTCCCGCCCTCACCCGTTGCGTGCAGGAGGCCCTCGCCCGGGAAGGCTTGGAGCCGGTTCTCCTCGACACCTCTGAGTTCCTCAAGTCGGGCGGCAGCGTCTGCTGTCTCAAGCTGTTCTTCGATTGACGCCCGCCGAGGTCATTGTTACCCTTACTCCCCTGGCCTCCGCTGGTCCAGCCGGCGGTATCTCTGCTGTTCAGCGAATTCCGCGCCCTTTCGTGAGAGGGTCCCCTGTGAGAAGGTGGTTTTGCGTTCTGCTTCTGGCGGTGGTCTCCACTGCCAGTATCGGATGCGGTGGCGGCTCGGCTGCTCCTTCAGCTTCTGCGCCAGTTCCGCCGGACCCCAGCAGCGCGGTTACCGTCTCGATTTCACCCACTTCCGCCGACCTGCCCGTGGAAGGCACCCAGCAGTACACCGCCACCGTTAGCGGCACCTCGAATACCGCGGTCACCTGGAACGTAAATGACACGGCGGGGGGCAGCACCGCATCCGGCACCATCACCACCTCCGGCCTGTATACCGCTCCCGCCAGCGTCCCGCCCAACGCCACCGTGCAAGTCTCCGCTGTCTCGCAGGCGGACACTTCCAAATCTGCCACCTCGTCCCTGACCATCACCCACGCACAAATTGGCCACGTATTTTTGCTGGTCGAGGAGAACCACAGCTACTCCAGCGTGATTGGCAGCCCTTCCATGCCCTACCTCAACAGTCTGGCCAGCCAGTACGGCCTGGCCACCAATTACTACGCCAACGCGCATCCCTCCATCGGCAACTACTTCATGCTGACCACCGGCCAACTGGTCACCACGGACGACGCCTTCACCGGCGCTGTGGAGGTTGATAACCTGGCTCGCGAATTGATCGCGGCCGGCAAGACCTGGAAGTCATACGCCGAAAGCCTGCCATCCGCCGGCTACACCGGCGGCGACAAGTATCCTTACCTGGAGCGCCACAATCCCTTTTCTTATTTCACTGACGTCCGCAACAGCAGCGTGCAGCGCCAGAATCTGGTGCCGTT
>DATGGJ010000515.1:0-2531 GCA_035308585.1 Terriglobales bacterium | reverse complement strand
CCTGATCTTTGCCACGGTGGCAGCGGCGGCGCCCAAGCCGCACCCGGCCGCGCCTGGCAACCTGCTGCTGGTTACCATTGACACGCTGCGGCCCGACCACCTGGGCTGCTATGGCGACCGCCAGGCGCGCACCCCTAACATTGACGCCCTGGCTGCCGACGGCACCCGTTTCGAGCACGCCTATACCCCGGTGCCCATCACCCTGCCTTCGCACACGGTGATAATGACCGGCACCTACCCCATGTACAGCGGCATTCACGATTTCAGCGGTAACCGGCTGAATCCGCAACAGCCGACCCTGGCCTCCATTTTGAGGCAGCAGGGGTACGCCACCGGAGCCGTGCTCGGTTCCGCCGTGCTCGACCACCGCTTCGGTTTGAACCAGGGATTTGATTTTTACTACGACCACTTCGATTTCAACCGCCTGGAAGACGCCAATCTCGACCTGATGAAGCGTCCGGGGAATGTGGTGGTGGACCAGGCGATGCAGTGGCTGGCGGGCAATTCCGGCAAGCCGTTCTTTCTCTGGGTGCACCTCTACGATCCGCACACGCCCTACCAGCCGCCGCCGCCCTTCGACCGCGAGTACCAGAGCCGCCCGTACGACGGAGAAATCGCCTTCGCCGACCAGCAACTGGGCCGCCTGCTCCGTTTTCTAAAAGAGAGACACCTGTACGGACGCACCCTGATCGTGCTCACCGGCGACCACGGCGAATCTCTGGGCGAGCACGGCGAGAAGACGCACGGCTTCTTCATTTACGACACGACCTTGCGCATCCCCTTCATGGTCAAGCTGCCGGCGGGCGAGCGCCATGTAGCCGCGGTCGCGCAGCCGGCCAACACCCTAAACCTGATGCCCACCGTGCTCGAGGCGCTTAAGATTCCCCCTCCCGCCGACGCCCAGGGAGCCAGCCTGCTTCCCACGATCCTGGGAAAGCCGCGCCCGCCGGAGGTTTCCACCCAGCTATATTCGGAGTCCTTCCTTCCCCTGCTGCACTTTGACTGGAGCGACCTGCGCGGCATCCAGGTGGGCAAATACCACTTCATTGACGTTCCAAAACCGGAGCTTTACGACATTGATGCCGATCCCGGCGAACTTCACAACCTCTACTCTCAGAAGCCGGCCATCGCCCAGGAACTGAAGGCGCAGCTGGAGGCCATGGAGAAGAAGTACACCGCCGGCGCCCATCAGGCGCAGTCCATTCCTCTCGATCCGGTGCTGATGGAGCGGCTGAAGTCGCTGGGTTATGCCGGGTTTTCCGGCGGCCATCCCACCAAGTCGGGCGATAAGCGCCAGTTGGCCGATCCCAAAGACCGCATCGCCATGTTTGAACTGGTTTCTGAAGCGGTGGACGACAGCCAGCACGGGCGCTTCGACCAGTCCACGGCCAAGCTCAGCCAGGCACTCAAAACCGAAGATACCTGCGTGCCCGTGCACTACCTGCTGGGTCTGGACTACTACCGCATGCAAAATTATGCCGACTCAATCCGCGAGTTTCGCCGCGTTCTTGAGCTCAGCCCCGACTACACGCTGGTGTATTTTTATCTCGGACTGGCGTACGCCCGCTCCGGCGATTACCCCAACAGCATTGATTACCTGCAACGCACGCTGCAGGCTGATGGCACCAATTTTTCCGCCGCCTATAATCTTGGCGCCGTGTATCTGAAGACCGGCAACGTGGAGCAGGCTGCCGCCGCCTTCCGCCAGGCGATTCAGATTTATCCCGGATACGAGCCCGCGCACCTTGCGCTCGGCGAAGTCCTGCTTTACCAGGGAAAAGTGGACGATGCGGTTGCGGAGCTGCGCCAGGCGATCGAACTCGCCCCCAAGGACCCGGCGCCGCACGCTGCCCTGGCCAAGGCGCTCAAAGCTAAGGGAATGGACAGCGAAGCAGAACAGGAAATGCAAAAGGCGGCCGGCGACCGCCCCCAGCATTAGAATCATGGCGGGGCAAACAGCAGCGCGCAACAGAATATTCCCGGCCCTGCTGTGGCTGGCGCTGGCGGCGCTGCCCATGACCGCAAACCAGCGCCCAGCGGCCCATTCCAGGCACTCTTCTTCTTCGCCCTTGCGCCCTGGCGGCGGCGATAACGTCCTGCTCATCACCATTGACACGCTGCGCGCCGACCATCTCGGCTGCTACGGCTACAAGGCCATTCGCACGCCGGCGATTGACGGCCTGGCGCGCGACGGCGTCCGCTTTCCCATGGCCATCTCCCAGGTGCCCCTGACCCTTCCGGAGCACGTCGCCATCCTGACCGGCACTTACCCTTTTCATAACCACGTGCAGGATTTCACCGCTCCTCCGCTCGCGGAGAAATTCCGCACCCTGGCGCAAGCCTTCCAGGACCATGGTTATGCCACTGGAGCGGTGGTAAGTTCGTTCGTTCTGGACCGCAGCTGGGGCCTGGACCGCGGCTTCGATTACTACGACGACAAATTCAACGCCCAGAGCTTGCTGGAAAAAAATCCGGAACTGGTGGAGCGCCGGGCCGGGCCCAGCGTGGATGTGGCCCTGAAATGGCTGGCG
>DATGGJ010000514.1:0-21264 GCA_035308585.1 Terriglobales bacterium | reverse complement strand
CGGCAACCGCGTTGCGCCGCCTCGCACACCCCCCACCCTTATGTACCGCTCCGAATGGGCAGTGGCAAGGCACGATGGGGACGTGTACTCGAAAAACTTCCGTAATCAGGTTTCCTGGGCAGGATGGCTACCCAAAAGAGCAGGCCACTAAAAGGTCACGCAGCGTTGCTAAGAAGTGACGCCGGCTAGCGGCCGCCCTTGACCGCCAGGCTGCCGCCAAGCGGGACGGGGGCCAGGTCTTCCCAGGTTTCCCCCGGAGCTTCCCGCACGAAGGTGAGTTCTTCGATGAGCACCCGCCGGCTGCCCTGGTACTGCGACCAGCGCCGCTGCGCCACCTCAAAGGCGCTGCTGGCTTCCGCTTCCGTGGCTACCTTCACGATGGTCAGGTGCGGCATGTAGGGCCAGGGTTCCTCGGCCTGAAGAGCGTTGCTGTTGAGTTGGTCGTGCAACTCGCGCAGGCGGTAGCCGGCGTGGGCCACGCGGATAAACACGGTGGGAGTCGCCGGGATGAAGGTTTCCACCTCCCCCATGACCACCTCGAAGGGGCTGGCCTGGCGGCAGACGCGTTCCACTACCTGGCGGGCCTCCTCTTCCGAGCCCTGCAGCAGGCGAGGCGGCAAGACAGTCAGATGGGCGGGCAGATGGGAGAGAGCGGGATGGAGTTCGCCGCGCAGGCGCTCCACAAATTCCCCCACAGGCGCTTTGACGTAGGCGACCAATGCGTAGTGCAAAGGCGTCATGATTGCTGTGAATTATACGCCCGGCGCGCCCAGGGGAGCGGTGACCGGTGGTACTCGCGACATCATTTATAATCGCTTTGCCGGCCCCCTTTTTCGGCCGCGGTTTCGTCGGGGCGTAGCGCAGCCTGGTAGCGCACCTGCCTTGGGCGCAGGGGGTCCCCGGTTCAAATCCGGGCGCCCCGACCATTCTTGCCAGGAGTTGTTGACCGCATGCTCCTTGGACGTTGCTCAGGATTTCGGCAGGTCTCCGCTAGCAAAATAATGCACGTTTCAACGGCAGCATTTCCTTATTGGGAGAAGTACTTGGCGAGATCGAGACGGCGCAGCAGTTCCTTATAACGCGAGTCGGAGCGGATGGCGTCCATGCGCGGATCTACGCCCAGCATGGGCATGCAATCAGACCGGTCCTGATAGGCTTTCTCGAGAAGCTGAAAAGCGGTATCGGGTCTGCTCAGAAAAACATATGCGATCCCGACCTCGTACGAACAGGAATATCGCGTCTTCAATTTTCCTTTGACATCGGCGAGTACTTTTTCCGCCGCAGTCCTCTTATTCCCCTTGGCATATGCGGCGGCGAGAATACTCTCGTGCAGGGGATTGTCATCCAGACGATATCCGGTCTCAGCCTCGGCAATTCCTTCCTGATAATGCCCGGCAAGCATATACGCCACGGAGAGCCAGGCGTGGAGCGAACCGGCATCGGGGTCGGAGGCGGTGGCTTGCCGCCCATCCGCAATCGCCTGATCGTACTTCCTCGCCATGGCTGTAATGACGATCCTGTCGGTCATGATAGGAACGGAACGTGGGTTGATGGCATGCGCGCGGTCAATCTCGGAAACGCTATCTTCCAGGCGACCGACCGTGCTGAGATAATTGGCCATTACATCGTAAGCGCTGGCATTGTTGGGACTGAGTTCCATGGCCCGCATGGCCTCCTGCTCGGCCGCCGCCCAGTCCCAATCGTAAAAGTAGTGCACTCCGCCCAGGGCGCTGTGTGCTTCTGAAAGGTTCTGATCCAACTGCAGCGCCTTTAAGGCCGCCGCCTTTGCCTTCGGCATGGCTTCTCGCGGAGGCCAGTAGTTAGTGGACAAGTTGTAATAGCATTCGGCCATGCCGGCATATGCGGGCGCATATCCTGGGTCTTTGGCGGTGGCGCGCTGGAAGTATTCAATGGCCTGCGTGAGTCCTCTTTCATTCCCCGTGCCTAAGGAATAGAGCCCCTGCAGATAAAGATCGTGTACTTCTGGATCGACGGGTCGGTTCGCCGCCAACACCGTCTTTTCCTGGGGCGTGAGGGTGACCTGAATCTGCTGTGCGATGTTGCGAGCCACCTCCTTTTGCAAGGCGAGGACATCGCGCAGGTCGCCGTCATAACTTTCCGCCCACACGTGCGTGTCCGTTGTTGCACGGATCAATTGGGCTGTGATGCGCACCCGGTTCCCGGCGCGCAATACCGACCCCTCGATCACCGCGTCTACGTTCAATTCTTTTGCGATCTGCGGCAGCGGCTTGTGCGCCCCTTTGTATTGCATTGCCGAGGTGCGGGAGATCACGCGCAAGGCGCTGATACGCGCCAGTTCCGTGGTCATTTCGTCGGTCATGCCGTCTGCGAAATAATCTTGCGTCGCATCATTCGAAAAGTTTGCCAGCGGCAGGACTGCCAAAGAATGGATCCCGGTGGCGGCAGGCGCCTGCCGTTCCCGTCCTCGGAGGAGTACGAGCGTCAGCCCGGCAGCCAACAGAATGGCCCCTGCCGCCGAAATCCGAAGAATCTTGCTGGACGGTCGCAAGACAGGCCTGGCGGGGAGCGAAACCGCGCTCTCTCCGCTGAGCAGACGCCGCAGATCTATCTCCAGTTCCCGCGCCGAGTGGTACCGGTGGCTCGGGTCTTTTTCCAGACACTTGAGAATGATCCGCTCCAGTTCCGGCGAAACATTCGCGTTAAAAGCTCGCGGCGGAACCGGCGTCTGGTGCAGGATCGCATCCGTCAGTTTGGTTGCCAGCTTCTCGGTAAACGGCCGTCGCCCGGTCGCCATCTCATACAGCACCGTTCCCGCCGCATAGATGTCGCTGCGCTGGTCCGGGGGCTCACCCGCCAGTTGCTCGGGCGCCATGTAAGGCAGCGTGCCGGACACGGTATCTGTGGCTATGCTTTGGGTGAGTTCTTCCAACTTGGCTGGGCGTGCCACGCGCGCTAGTCCGAAATCCAGGATCTTGAGCCGTCCATCAGCCGTCACGCGCAAGTTGCCCGGCTTCAGGTCGCGGTGGATAATGCCGTGCTCGTGGGCTGCCGCCAGCCCGTCCGCTATCTGGCGCCCGAGCGCGACAATTTCTTTTTCCGCCAGCGCCCCCACGGCTATCTTCTGATCGATGTCGCTTCCCGAAATCAGCTCCATGACCAGAAAGTCGATCCCATCCTGCGAATCGAAGTCGTAGACGGTGGCAATGTTGGGGTGGTTCAAACCCGAAATGGCTAGTGCTTCCTTGCGAAGGCGTTTGCGGGCTGCTTCGTCGGCAAGAATCCCTGCGGGCAGAACTTTGATAGCTACATCGCGTTCCAGCCGCTGGTCATGGGCGCGGTATACCACACCCATTCCCCCGGCCGCGATCTGCTGAAGCACGCGGTAATGACCGAGTGTGCGCCCGGAGATAAGGGCAGGTTTTGCCACAGAGCTGCATGTTAGGATCGTCAGCAAGTCAAGTCAATCCGCGCGGATAAGAACGGTTTAGGGAATCTGGCACACCCCGCCGTTACCAGCCCGTCAAGCCAGGTTTCTGCTGTCAAAGCGGAAATTTCTCAGTTTCTGGTAAGAGCCGGTCTCGGCTGAAGCTCAGCAAACACATGCTACGGTGAGCGTGTAGCCCGAAAAGGTCTCGGCTCGGGCCGCCCCAGAGCGGGAGATCACATTTAGCGACCGAATGCCAGTTGTTGTATCTAATATTTCCTATCAGGCAGTGCTGCAGCAGCGGCGATCTGCGTGCTGAAGACTGAACCCGAATATGGCCAAACCGATTCTGCTTAGTGTGGATGACGATTCCGATGTTCTGCGGGCGATTGAACGCGATCTCCGTTCGCGGTACGGCGCCGGCTATCGTGTGATCGGAAGCGATTCTCCCCAGGCCGCGCTCGATGTTCTAAAGCAGTTGAAGATGCGCAGCGACAGCGTGGCTTTGCTGCTGGCCGACCAGCGCATGCCGCATATGAATGGGGTCGAGTTTTTGCAGGAGGGAATGCGGATTTTTCCCGACGCCAAACGAGCGCTCTTAACCGCCTACGCGGACACGAGCGCTGCCATCAGCGCCATCAACCAGGCCGGCATTCACTACTTTTTTCTGAAGCCGTGGGATCCTCCCAGCGACCACTTGTACCCGCAATTGGATGATTTGCTGGATGACTGGCAAGCCACCTATCGCCCGACGTTTCAGGGAATAAGGGTGTTGGGCACGCGCTGGTCACCGCGCTCCTATGAGTTACGAGATTTCCTGGCTCGGAACCACGTTCCCTACCAGTGGATTGACGTCGAGCTCTCCGCCAGTGACCCTGAAACCAAGCGACTCTTGGAGGTTCTGGGACCGGAAGCCACCCATCTTCCCGTCGTACTGTTTCCCGACGGAACAAAACTCCTGGAGAGCATGCCCGCGGAGGTCGCACAGAGAGTCGGCCTGCGCACGCGGGCGCAAACGGATTTTTACGAGCTGGCGATTGTGGGTGGAGGGCCTGCTGGTCTGGCGGCCGCAGTTTACGGCGCCTCTGAGGGTTTGCACACGGTGATGGTGGAGCGGGAGGCGCCGGGCGGCCAGGCAGGGATGAGTTCGCGAATCGAAAACTATCTGGGATTTCCGACCGGACTCAGCGGCGGCGACTTGGCTCGTCGCGCGGTTGTGCAAGCCCAGCGCTTTGGGGTGGAAATCCTGTCGCCACAAGAGGCGATGGGAGTCCGCACGGAGGGGTCTTACCGGATTATCAAATTAGCTGATGGAAGCGAGATTTCCTGCCACGCTTTGATGATCGCGACCGGCGTGCAATGGCGGCGCCTGGAGGTTCCGGGAGTTGATAAGTTGCAGGGGGCGGGCGTGTACTACGGGGGCGGCGCGACCGAAGCCCTCTCCTGCAAAGGTGAAATCGTGTACGTGGTGGGCGGGGCAAACTCCGCCGGTCAAGCCGCCATGAACTTTGCCCGTTACGCCGAGCGGGTCGTCATCCTGGTGCGGGGAGAATCGCTCTCCCGTACTATGTCGCAGTACTTGATTGACCAGATCCGGCAGACACCCAATATTCAGATCTGGACGCACGCCAGCGTGGCCGAGGTCCACGGCGAAACCCACCTGGAAGAGATCTCGGTCCTTTGCTCAGACACAAACAAGGTGGAGCGGGTGCCGGCGAGTGCCATGTTTATCTTCATTGGAGCGCTCCCGCGCACTGACTGGCTGGCGAATGTGGTCGAGCGGGATGACCGCGGCTTCATTCTGACTGGTCCTGATTTGATACGGGACGGGCAGCGGCCCAAGGGATGGACGCTCGACCGGGATCCCTTCCTGCTCGAGACCAATGTGCCTGGTCTGTTCGCGGTGGGCGATGTGCGGCACGGTTCTGTGAAGCGCGTTGCCTCGGGGGTTGGTGAGGGCTCGGTGGCGGTACAGTTCATTCATCAATACTTGAGCAAGGTCTAAATGGCTGACCAATCGGAACTGTTGCGAATCCCGACTTTTGCAAATTTGCCGGATGAGCAGATTTCCTGGTTCCTCAGCCAGGCGCAGGAGATTCATCTCAAGGCGGGTGACATATACGCTCGCCAGGGTGATCCTGCGGACGCCATGTTCGTGATTCTCGAAGGCCAGTTTCAGTGGCGAGGAGAGCTGGGCGGCGAAACCGTTGTGCTCGCCAGCAAGCTGGGCGACGTCACTGGAGTCCTGCCGTTTTCCAGGATGAAGCAGTTCACGGTAACCGGAAGAGCAATCACTGATGGGCGTATCCTCCGTTTCCCAGCATCTCTTTTTCCTGATCTCATCCAGCGAATGCCGGAACTGGCTCGGCGTCTGGTTGGCGTCATGTCAGACCGCATTCGCGAAATCACTCGCATTGAGCAACAGCGGGATCGCTTGGCCGCCTTGGGAAAGCTTTCCGCGGGGCTAGCCCACGAGCTAAACAATCCGGCCTCTGCCGCCAAACGCGCCACCAGCCAGTTACGAGACGTACTAAAGCGAATCAAGGACGCCAGTCATGAACTCGGCAGGCGCGAGTTGACTACGGCGCAGAAAGCGGAGATCGAGAAGCTGGAATCCTCGTTTACGCAGCGGGATGAGCCGCCCCCTGATGCGCTCACCATCAGCGACCTGGAAGGCCAGATTGACTCCTTGCTGCGCAGCCACGGACAGAACGATTTATGGCAACTGGCGGCTGAATTGGCGCAAAGAGGCATCAAGGCAGAGGCTTTGGAAGCCCTGTTCGAGACCCTCGACGCGGATACAGCCCGGGCGGCGCTGGTGAGGATCGCCGCGTCCGTAGAGATCGCAAATCTATTGAAGGAAATCGAGAGCAGCACCTCCCGCATTTCCGACCTGGTCGGGGCCATCAAGGAATACACCTTCATGGATCAAGCCCCGGTGCAGAATGTGGACATTGTCAAAAGCCTGGAAACAACGCTCACGATCCTGAATCACAAGCTCAAACGCGGCATTGTCGTGCAACGCGAATACCAGCGAGTTCCGCTTCTCGTGAATTCTTTCGGGAGCGAACTGAATCAGGTGTGGACGAACCTGATTGACAATGCCATTGATGCGATGGGCGGCAAAGGCGAACTTCGGGTGCGGACCTATCGCGAGGACAGTTGCGTCGTGGTTGAGATCGCCGATAACGGTCCCGGGATCTCGCCCGAGATCAGGGCCCATATCTTCGAGCCCTTCTTCACCACGAAGGGCGTCGGGGAAGGCACAGGACTGGGTCTGGATACGGTGCAGCGGATTGTAAAAAAGCACCGGGGCAACGTTCAGGTCAGTTCGAAGCCGGGTGATACGCGTTTTCAGGTGTGGCTGCCGTTGGCGGATGCTCCAGGCAAGGCCGCTGGCCCCCACGCGTAGGGGGCTGCACTTGGTCAGCCTCTAATCGGTTTCTGGCGCGAAATTAGAGTCAGGGGCGGCTTCATCCGATGATGGGGGCGAGTCGGTAAGGGGTGATTCTGCAATATCGGAGCCGGCTGAATTCTCCGACGGTCCCGACTGCTTTTCCAGCTTACGCTGCTGTTTGCGGGCAGCTTTCTCGCGCCGCTTCTCCTGCCGCGAGATCTCCTTCTGACGTTTGTTGAAAGTCGAACGGCCTCGACCCGGCATACACTCCTCCCAGAAAAACACGTCCGTGCCGGACCGCCGGCGGAAAGCAGCAGCATCCAGGCGTTGTAGGTTTAAAAGCGAGTTACCAGCGGGGCTCTCGGGGCTGACGAGCGTGGCCGCGATAATCATCGCGTCCGGATCCGGAACCGCGCGAGCGGCCGCCACCCTGGCCTCCGGAGCCACGCTCCAGTTTGGGGCGAGCCTCGTTCACTTTCAAGGCGCGTCCGCCCAGTTGGCTGCCGTCCAGAGCGGCTATGGCCTTGTCGGCCTCGCCGGCATCGCTCATTTCCACGAAAGCAAAGCCCCGCGACCGGCCGGTGTCACGGTCGGTTACCAGGCTGACTTTCTCCACATTGCCATGCGAAGCAAATAGCGTCCGCAGTTCATCTTCCGTCGCACTTTGGGGTAAGTTGCCAACAAAAAGGTTCTTCATCCTATCTTCTCCACATGTAGATCAGGTGCTGCCACCACAGTCTCATCACTCAACAAGGCCGCTGCTGAGTTGGCCGGTGTAACCCTAGAAGTAACGAGCGTATGCTGAGCTATAGCCTCAGCCCAGGTCGGAACCGCCGATTTCTCGTGAATACCCGCCGAAACCTTTGTGTAACTGCGGGATTGATTGCGGCACGGATCTTTCATGGAACGTGCAGCCGCAATGCGCCAGGCCGCTTCTTGAAAGCCCCACCGTCGTGGGAGGCTTTCGCAGGCGCCGGCAAACAGGGAAGCCACCACCTCTCCCCAAGCGGCATGTCCGTTGCCGTCGCCGCCCGTCGCCATCTCGTCTATGCGGGGATAGGCGGCGACATATTCGGGCTTGCCCACCAGGAAAGCGACCGCCTGCGGAGGCTTCGCCGCTTTCACTTCAGCGCAAAATTCGTCCAGGTTGCTGGCATCGCCAGTCACATCGAGGAGTACAAGATTATAGGAATCCGCCCGCCAGAGCGAGCGTGCTTCGCTGATGTCCGCGGCGCACTCTACGTCAGTTCCCAACTTCCGCAGGACCCGTGCCCGCAGGTCGCGCCGGACGTCATCGCTGACCACTAACAGGATGTGCTTCTTGCGGGCGGCAGGAGCCAAGGCTTGATTCATAAGGACTCGCTTCCCGCTCCAGAGGCCGTAATCGAGGCGATGGACAGCCGTGGTTTCGACCGCAGGACGGCTAGAGAAATCATGAACAGGATGGCAGCTGCCATCTCGCACAGAAGTCCCATGCTGGCCGGAAGGGTGACTGGCCGAACCGGATTGAACAGGCACGCCACCGAAAGGAATATGGCAGCCCAGAAGTAATTGCTGCGATGGAACGCCTGGGCCAAAACTACCAGCGCTGCCGCCCAGACCAGAATTAATATCAACTTGCGGTGATCGCTGGCTGAATGGCTGAATAGCCCCAGTAACAATGCCAGTGCGGCCAGAACTTTCGTAACCTTAGTGAACATCGCTCGCTCCTTTTTGCTCATCCGAGCTAAGAGCGCGCGGGGCATAACTCAGTTCCTGCCACACACGACTCCCTTTTGTCATGAAGCATTAGACTCGTTGTGAGCGCGAGCGCCCTGCGCGAGGCCAAGCCTCTCAATCGCGAAGGCGCAGAGAGAAGGGCTGCGATGTGTCTTCGTGGTCAAGCGGTAGCCTCAGTATACGCGCTTCTCAGCCATCTGCGGCATAATTCAGGGAAACGGGCTGTCCTTTACCAAGCACGTCGGCTCGCAGGTTCATGTACCCAAAGTTCTCACTCTCGGGCACAGCGCCGCCATCTCTCCGCCACTTAAGGCCCGCCTCACTCACTCTCTTTCAGGCAAATACCTCCCCCGGCAAGGGCTGCAGGGTCCGGCTGGCCAGCGTATTCCCTGGCCGGGCTAACCTTTCGGCTGAGATTTCTGGGTTGAGGTCGCACCGTTGTATGCGGAGCCCGAGCGCGCGTTCGATATTCCGCAACTCCAGCGCTTCCGCGGAAGTGACCAGCGTGGAAGCGCGGCCTTGGGCTCCAGCGCGTCCCGTTCGCCCCACCCGGTGAATGAAATCTTCCGGCAAGGTGGGCAGGTCGTAGTTGATGACGTGCGCCACACTTTGAATGTCGAGCCCGCGAGAAGCGACGTCAGTGGCCACCAGCACCTTGAAGCGGCCTTCGTCGAAGCCGTTCAGCGCGCTCGTGCGCTGCGACTGGGAACGGTCGCCATGCAGCATGGCGATCAGAAAGCCTTCACGCGCCAGGTGTTTGGCCAGCCGCTCTGTCCCGCGCTTGGTGCGGGCGAACACCAGTGTGCGCCCCTTTTCGGAGCGCAGCAGATGGCATAGCGCGTCGAACTTGTCATTCGCCACGACCTCGAAAGCACGCAGTTCCACGCTGTCCACGGGCTTCAAGATTGAGCCCAGGGCGATACGCACCGGAGCACTCGTGTACTCGCCTACCAGCCCTGCCACCGAGGCCTGCAGAGTGGCGGAAAAGCACAGTGTCTGTCTCTGCTTCGGCAATACGCTCACAATGTGACGGATGGACGGCAGGAATCCCATGTCCAGCATGCGGTCGGCTTCATCCAGAACCAGGGTGGCCACGTTCCGCAGATCCACAAGCCGGCGTTCGATGAAGTCCTCCAGACGTCCGGGAGTCGCCACCAGCACGCTTGCGCCTGAACGAATCGCGGCTAACTGGCGTCCTTCGGCGAGCCCGCCGATTACCAGCGCCGCGGGCGGGATCTTTTTGCCGCGTAACTGCTCGAATTGTTCGTGCACCTGCATGGCTAGTTCGCGGGTGGGAACAAGCACCAGAGCTTCCACCCGTCTTGAGGAGGCTGATTGCTGCAGGCGCTCGATCATGGGTACTACGAACGCCAGAGTCTTGCCCGTGCCCGTCTGAGCCGTGGCCATTATGTCTTTTCCCGCAAGCACGTGCGGGATCGCTGCCGCCTGAATTGGCGTTGGGGTGTGAAACTGGAGGTTGGAGAGTCTCTGCTGCATGGTGGCAGACAGAGGCAATTCGGAAAAGCTTGTCATTCGAATCGTATCTTTCTGGAGGGCATCTCGCGAGACGCACTCAAGATGCGATTCGCGACGGTACAAAGGAAGCCACTCAATGGTTGTGATTAACGCGAAATAAACGGAAGGCAGGAAAGCCTAGGAGGGTCAGACCCAAAACTGAGCGGGCTGCCACGCCACAAGCGACCGTGGTCATCAGCGTTGTTACAGTATACCACGCCGGCTTGACAGGCGGGTGGGGCGGACTCACGATCCGCAATAGGTGCTTCACTTTGGCGGAAAACGCAAAAACCGTGCAGTTGAAGCCCCAAACTCTGGGTGCGTTCGACGCCTATGTTAGTGAAGCCGAAACCGCAATGGAGGAGACGCTGCACAGGAGCGGATCATTCCTCTGGTCGGACCTCGACCAAAAGCGAGCCCAGCAGGTCCGTGCAGGAAACATAGTCGCGCAATTCTGGTTCGGCCGGGGACCGGTCAAGGTGCCCAACGGCCTGATTCATGACTGGATCGCGGCCGCTTTCATTCCTGATTCCAGCGTGGAAGATGTATTGGCAGTGATCCAGAATTACGACAATCACAAAAATTTCTATAAGCCGGATGTGATTGACTCAAAGCTAGTCAGCCGCCGCGCCAACCATTTTCGGATTTACTTGCGGCTCCTGAAAAGGAAAATCCTCACCGTTGTTCTCGATACTGATCATGATGTGAATTACCGCGCCCTCGACCGGTCACGCTGGGTCTGCCGCTCGCAGACGACGCGAATCGCGGAAGTAGAAAATCAGGGCCGCCGCGGGGAGCGGGTCTTGCCGCCCGACACTGGTCACGGATTTCTCTGGCGCCTCAATTCATATTGGCGCTTCCAACCGCGTGACGCCGGCGTGGTGGTCGAGTGCCGCGCCATATCGCTGACCCGCGACGTGCCCTTTGGGTTGGGATGGGCGATCGAACCCATCATCCAGAAACTCCCCAAGGAGTCACTCATTAACACCTTGGAAGCTACGCGCCGGGCGGTGCAGGCCAGGAAAACCTAGCTCTGTTCGACCTCGAATCCGCGTCGATCTACGAAAATCAGCGCCATTCCGCCTGGCGCAAGCATCTCTGACTGCTCGTGTAGAATTTACCCGTGTTCTTCACCGTCGAAGGTGTCAGGTTCCTTGTTCCGCGCCGGTTTTGCGGCGTCCGCCGACCGCGCTGCCTTCCGAACCTGCTAATTCTGTGGCTGCTCCTGGGGGCATGGGTGTGTTCGCCAGCGCAGACCGCTACCGGCTCCCTGCGGGGCGAGGTGCAGGATACCGACGACCGGCGAATCGCCGCCGCCACGATTGTGGTCGAAGCCCCGGTTTCCGCGTTGAAGAAGCAGGTGCACACCAATCAGCGTGGTGAATTCCGCCTCGATGACCTGTTACCCGGACCCTATCGGGTCACTGTGCGTGCCCACGGATT
Source organism: Terriglobales bacterium (assembly GCA_035308585.1). Lineage (GTDB taxonomy): Bacteria > Acidobacteriota > Terriglobia > Terriglobales > Acidobacteriaceae > JAICWP01. Next base: position 9,784 of record DATGGJ010000514.1, on the reverse strand, counting down.
TGCCGAGACCACTGCCGATGTCAACGTTGTCGTGAGTTTCGTGCGCGACCTGCTGGTGACCTTGAAACCCGCCCCCATCCGGCAAACGGTGATGGTCACCGGGGTGCCCTCCTCAATCACCACCGAGCCTCTCGATACCGCCAGCGCCGTGCACCAGGGCGCAGTCAGTTCGCGAGACCTGGTGATGATCCCATTGGCGCAGCGCAGCTTCGCCAATATCGCTTATCTTGTGCCCGGAACCGAACCGGTTGAGCCTTCCGACCCCACCAAGGCCAGGATCACCGCTGTCTCCACCGGCGGCAGTTCAGGATTGAACAACGCGGTCTCAGTGGATGGCATGGATGACAGCGACGACTACATTGGCGGATTTCTGCAGAACCTTTCCCCCGATGCGATTGAGGAATTCGCCTTCCGAACTGCCCAGGAGGATGCCGATACCGGCCGTACAACTGCCGGCTCAGTCGTCATTACCACGCGACATGGCAGCAATGATTGGCACGGCAGCGCGGCCTTTTACGAGCGTGCTGCCGCGCTGACCGCCAGGTATCCTATCGAGAATCCTGCTCCGAATCCCAAACAGCCTTTTTCACGGCAGAACTATGTCGCCACTCTGGGAGGCCCGCTCCAGAAAGATAAGCTGTGGACTTTCACTTCCTTTGAATATGTGCACGAAAATGCGAGCATTGCTTACAGCCCGGTAAGCCGGTCGGAATTCGCATCTTTAGCATCGCTGGCCAGGATGGGCCTCATACCGGGCATCAGCGCAATCCCGGTTCCCGGCAGCACTCCCGTTCCATTCCGCGACGCTCTCGGTTCGCTGCGCCTGGATTGGGCGCAGAATGCGAAATCGCGCTGGTTCCTGCGCGCTGCCTTAGACAACTACACCACTAATAACAACTTCGTGCAGCAGGGCGCCCTGCCCTCCACTGGAACTACGTCGGCCTCGAAATATGGCAATGTTGTGGTTAATAACACTTACGCCTTCAGCGCGGATTGGCTGGGCACTTTGAGTGTCGGCGCCAGCACGCTGCACCACACCGAGGCCCGCAACCAATACCTGGGATTCGCGCTCGCATTTCCCTTCAGTTCCACGGCCCAGACTATTTCCGGTTTCGAAACCTTCGGCGACAATCAGTTCCTCACTCCCGTCACCGCCTTTCCTGTGTTGCGCAATCAGCAGAAGTATCAATTCCGGTATGACCTGAGCCGTTCAGCCGGCAAGCACGCTTCCAAGTTTGGCGTTGATCTTATTCATGAACCTGTGCTCGGCGGCGCGTTGTCCGGCTCGGCAGAGACCCTGCTGCAATACCGGAACAATCCCGATTTCTACGCGGCGAACCCGGCGCAGTTTTACTTCGATTTGGACTGCCTCAATCCCCCTGCCGGCGTAGCCTGCACGCATAGTCCCGCGTCAGACGGCAGCTTCGGGCAGAATGTGCAAAGGCTGGGGTTGTACGCCGAGGATTCCTGGCGCCTCTCTCCAAACCTGACCGTCAATTACGGGCTGCGCTGGGACACCACTTTTGGTCTGCTCACCGCGTCCGGGAGGGCCCAGTCGCAGAATCCCGCTTACCTGACGCTGAAGGCGCTGCAGATTCCGTTGGTCAATGGGGCGCCGCACGATTATCGTAAGGCGTTTGCGCCGCGCCTCGGTCTCGCTTACACGCCCGGCCGGAGCGAGAGAACTGTAATCCGGGCCGGGGTTGGCCTCTTTTACAACGACCTCGCCCAGAACGGATGGGTTGCCGCTCTCCAGGCGGTGAATGCTCCTCCCGCGCCGTGCATCAGTGCGGGTGGTCCGGGCTGCATACCAGGGGCCAGCCTCGGAGGTGCAGGAGCGGTTATCGCTTCCGACTACCGTACCCCCTACGCCATTCACGCTACTGGCGGCATCCAGCATGCATTCAACGATCATTGGACCCTGAGCGCGGACTACACCCGCGAGACGGGAATGCGCGGGTATCGCGCCTATTCCTACACCGGCGGCGTGAACCTGTTCACCCCGCTGCTGCCGCAGAATGATCCCGCGCAAGCCGTCCTGGTCCCCAACCTTGATTTGTACAAGTCGGATAACCGCAGCAGTTACGATGCTTTGATGGTTCGCCTTCAGGGCAGCACGCGCCGCTTCAGCCTGATTGCTCATTACACGCTGTCCAGCGCCAAAACATGGGGATGCGTTCTGGGCGAATTATGGGACTACGTGAATGGCGTCTGCAACCCGCTACAGCCCTTTGCGCCTGGGGACTACGGCCCGTCGGGAGAAGACGTAAGAAACCGCTTTGTCATCTCGGGAGTATTTCACGTGCCGGCAGGCTTCGAGGTAAGCACGCTGACCCAGGCGGAGAGTGCCCGTCCTTTTGTAATCACCACCGCTGATGGCAGCCAGCGTATCTCCGTCAACGGCATTCCAACCAGCCTCGATGAGTTTCGCGGCACACCTTTTGTGCAGGTGGATCTGCGGGTAATGCGGCCCACCAAGATTCGTGAAGGCTGGACGGCGATGCCGTTCGTGGAGTTTTTTAATCTCCTGAATCGCAACAACCCTGGAGCCAACTTTGTAACCAACGTGGCGGCGCTGCCCGTGCCGGCCGCACAAATGGCCTCCGGCAACGTTACCGCCCTCTGCCTCAACTCGGCGTGCACATTGACGCAAAAGGTCAGCTCATTGCAACAACTCGCCAGACCGGCCGGCGCCCTGGGCGATTTCTTTGGGCCGGGAACAACCGTGGGCATTCCCTTCGCCGCACAAATCGGCGTGCGAGTAAACTTTTAGCGTTTTTGAAGGGGGCTAGAAAACTACCACCACGGAGTAGCTGCAAAAAGGGTAACTCAGCCGGCGGTGTGAACTTTTTATTTTCCAGAGGAGATGAAACTTAAATGCGCTGCTTGAAACCCGCCAGTTCTACCGCCCTTGTGGCGGCTGTGGTTGCTTGGTTGTTCCTCACCTGCCTGTGCGTGGCTCAGCAGAGCCAGCCTTCGACCGCCGGCATTCCGTATTTGAAGTTGAGCGCTCCTCGCCATGTGCTCCCAGACGCCCAGCCCTGGGAGGGCAAGGAATTTCCCCACACTATGAGCGTACTGGAACTGAAACGCGGCGGCTATCGCTACTGGGGCTGGTATGGCCTTAATGAGGGGGGTGGCATCGGCCTGGCCCGCAGCAACGACCTGGTGAACTGGACAAAGTATGGGCAGAACCCGTTGCTTACCAATGCCCGCTGGCCTTCGGTGTTGGAGCACGCTGACGCCGCGCATCCCACCCTTCTTTATGTTGCCTTCACCCGCAACTACGACACTCCCACCAGCCATGTCGTGCTGGGCACCACCAGCGACGGCATTCACATTACCGAGGTGAAAACTCTGGTCCAGCCGGTCCCCAACCAGCGCAACCAGAACCCCAATCTATTCCGCGATCCCAGGAATCACCGCTTCTACCTCACCTGGTATCGCGGCAATGACAAGGACCACTTTGAAATCGTCAGCCGAAACGCGGCTTCCATCGAAGACCTGGACAAGGCGCCGGACAAGGTTCTGCTCCGCTCCCAGCAGACGGTTGCGGCTCCCACCCTGCTCTATCTGAAGCATGCCCGGAGCCGCCACGGAAAAAATGGCGTCTACTACCTGGCTACTGAGATTTATCCCCATCGCTACACCGACAATCCGGAAGGGGAGTGGCAGGTGAAGGTATTTGCCGCGGATGCCCCCGATGGCGAGTTCTTGCCCGTCGAAGGCGACCCGGTGCTACGCGGCCAGCGGGCGTGTCTGTTTCAGCACGTTTTCCACGGACGTTTCTACGGCTACGATTGTCACCTGGAAACGCCGGACCACTGGGTTCTGGAAGAGGTCGAGGCGCCGCTGCCCTGAACCGTAGATTACGAGTCGCCCCGGCTGGCCAGCGCCCAGCATTCACGGGCAATCTGCCAGTCCTCCTGGGCTCGAATGATGAGCACCGGAACGCTGGATTCCGGCGCGGCAAGGTTCGCATCCGGCGGAGATTGGGCGTTCTTTGCCGCATCCAGCTTTATGCCGAGAAACCCGAAATTTTCGCAGGCCCCGGCGCGCACTTCCGGTGAATTCTCGCCCACGCCGCCGCTGAACACCAGCGCGTCCAGCCCGCCCAGAACTCCTATCATGCTTCCAATTCCGGACTGCAGCCGGTGGATGTAGATGTCGAAAGCCAGCGTGGCCCGCTCATCGCCCTCTTTCATGGCGGTCAGAATGTCGCGCATATCTCCCGAACGCCCGGAAATACCCAGCAGCCCGGACTGCGTATTCAGAACCTGGTCCAGTTGTTGCGCGCTAAGCCCGCCCTGCCGCATCAGGTAGGTAAGAATGCCCGGATCAACCGAACCGGAGCGCGTGCCCATCATCAGCCCTTCCAGCGGAGTGAAGCCCATGGTAGTGTCAACACTCTTTCCGTTGCGGATCGCAGCCAGGGAACAGCCGTTGCCCAGGTGGCAGGCGACCAACCGCAGGGAACTCGGGTCTCGGCCCAACAACTGCGCCGCTCGTCCGCAGCAATACCGGTAATTAATTCCGTGAAAGCCGTAGCGCCGTATACCGCTGGAAAACCATTCGTACGGTCCCGGGTACACGGCCGCCGCCCGCGAAATGGTCTGGTGAAAACCGGTATCGAATACAGCTATTTGCGGCACCGGGCCAAACAGCTTCTCGACCATGTTCATGCTGTCCAGTTCGGCGCGGTTGTGCAACGGGGCAAATTCGGCCAGGCGGACGATGGCAGCCTTCACCTGCGATGTGATTCGCACCGGATTCTCGTACTGGGGACCGCCGTGCACCACCCGGTGTCCAACCACATCAACCTCCGAAGGCGAGCCAACTGCGCTGGCTTCCCCCTTCCACAGCGTGCCCATGAGGTATTCGATGGCCTGCCCACGGGAGGTAATTTTGACGTGTTGATTAAGGCTCGCGCCGTGCGAACTCCGGATCGCCACCGAGCCGGTGTCACCCTGCCATTCGATTTTTCCTTGCCACAGGCAGGGCGGGGGATCGGGGGGAAGTTCCGCGCCAATCTCGTACAAGCAGCTTTTCTGGCTGGACGATCCCGAGTTAAGCACCAGGATCTTCATCAGCCCGGCCACGTCCAGTTGCGGATCTCAGGCATGTCGTCCCCGTGCTCGCAAATGTACTGCTTGTGCTCCACCAGCCGGTTGCGCAGGAATTGTTTGAAATGCGCCCCCACGCGCTGCAAGCGGGGAACGCGGTCAATCACGTCCCCAGCCAGGTGATAGCGATCCAGTTCGTTGAGCACGGTCATGTCAAATGGGGTCGTGGTCGTGCCTTCCTCTTTGTAGCCGCGCACGTGCAGATTGTCGTGATTGTGCCGCCGGTAGGTGAGCCGGTGAATCAGCCAGGGATATCCGTGATAGGCAAAGATGATCGGCTTATCCACCGTGAACAGGGAATCAAAGTCGCGGTCTGACAGCCCGTGCGGATGTTCCGAGGAGGGCTGCAAGGTCATCAGGTCCACCACGTTAACAACCCGTATCTTGATGTCGGGAAAGTGTTGGCGCAGCAGGTCCACCGCCGCCAGCGTCTCCAGCGTGGGGACATCGCCTGCGCAGGCCATTACCACATCCGGTTCGCTGTTCTGGTCGGTGCTTGCCCAGCCCCAGATGCCGATGCCGTTGGTGCAGTGCTCGATGGCCGCCTCCATGTCCAGCCACTGTAATTCCGGTTGTTTGCCGGCGACGACCACGTTTACGTAATGGCGGCTACGCAGGCAGTGGTCCATCACCGACAGAAGTGTGTTGGCGTCGGGCGGTAGATACACGCGCACCACGTCCGCCTTTTTGTTGACCACAAAATCAATGAACCCCGGGTCCTGGTGGCTGAAGCCGTTGTGGTCCTGCCGCCATACGTGGGAAGTGAGCAGGTAGTTGAGGGACGCGATCGGCCGCCGCCAGGGGATGTCGCGCGTCACCTTCAGCCATTTGGCGTGCTGGTTGAACATCGAGTCCACGATGTGAATGAAGGCTTCATAACAGGAGAACAGGCCGTGCCGGCCGGTCAGCAGATACCCTTCCAGCCAGCCCTGGCACATGTGCTCGCTCAGCATCTCCAGCACCCGTCCGTCATGGGACAGGTGTTCATCGCTGGCCAGAATGGGCTCCATCAGGATCTTGGGCGTCACCTGGTACACCGCATCCAGGCGGTTGGACGCGGTTTCGTCGGGGCCGAACAGGCGAAAATTCCGCGCTTCCAGGTTCAGCTTCATAACATCCCGCAGAAACATGCCTGTGATCTTGGTAGATTCCGCGTGTTCCACGCCCGGCTTGCTCACCTTCACCGCGTAGTCGCGAAAGTCAGGCATGAGCAGATCTTTCAGCAACAGCCCGCCATTCGCATGCGGATTCGCCCCCATCCTCCGGTTACCCCGGGGCGCAAGTTCCGCCAGTTCGGGGCGGAACCTGCCCGCTTGGTCAAATAGTTCCTCGGGACGATAGCTTTTCATCCACTCTTCCAGGATTTTCAGATGCTCCGGTCTGCTCAGGTCAGTGACCGGAACCTGATGCGCCCGCCACGTCCCCTCCACCGGTTTGCCGTCCACGAACTTGGGACCGGTCCAGCCCTTGGGACTGCGCAACACGATCATCGGCCATACCGGCCGCTCCTGCGGCTTTTGCCGCCGCGCCTGCTCCTGAATGCCGTTGATTTCTTCCGTGATCGCGTCCAGCGTGGCAGCCATGAGTTGATGCATCGCTTCCGGCTCCTGGCCTTCCACGAAGTACGGCTTGTAACCGTATCCGTTAAAGAGATCGGTGAGCTCCTCGTCGGTCATGCGTCCCAGAATTGTTGGGTTGGCAATTTTGTATCCGTTCAGATGCAGCACCGGAAGCACGGCGCCGTCGCGGGCAGGATTCAGCAGCTTGTTGGAATGCCAGCTGGTGGCCAGGGCCCCGGTCTCCGCTTCGCCATCGCCGACCACGCAGCATGCCAGCAGGTCGGGATTGTCGAACACCGCTCCGTAGGCGTGTGCCAGCGAATAACCCAGCTCTCCCCCCTCATTGATAGAACCCGGTGTCTCCGGCGCCACGTGACTGGGAATTCCGCCGGGGAAGGAGAACTGTCGGAATAGGCGGCGCAGTCCCTCCTCATTCTGCTGAATGTGCGGATAGAGCTCAGTGTACGTACCCTCCAGGTAAGTATTGGCCACCAGCCCGGGCCCCCCGTGGCCAGGGCCGGTAATATAAATGACGTTGAGATCGTATTTTCTGATCAGCCGGTTGAGATGCACGTAGACAAAATTCAGTCCGGGAGTAGTTCCCCAGTGCCCCAGCAGTCGCGGCTTGATGTGCTCCAGCTTCAAGGGTTCGCGCAGCAGCGGATTCTTGTAGAGATAAATCTGTCCTACGGAAAGATAATTTGCGGCGCGCCAGTACGCGTTTAATTTGGCCAGTTCCTCTTTGGTTAAAGGTTGGCTAGAGGCTTTCGGCGGATTTTCCAATTCGACTGGGTTCATGGCTGGCACTCCTCCCGGCATTCGATTCGCCGTTATCCTGTACAGACGATATTAAACAAATTGCCCGGCCAATGTGATGCCGCAACACTGCTTCTTTTACCGCGGCCGCGACCGAAAAGCGTGCGGCTTCAGCGGCACCAACCCAGGCAACAGCTACGCGGGCATTCCCATTCCAGCCCACCGGGGAATAAAATGCTGCATCTGTTCTGAACCTGCTCAACCTGCGAAAGCGAGAAATAGATGAGCGCCATACCTCTCAAGGTGAACGGCCGTACCCATACGGTCACCCTCGACCCCGCCACTCCACTGCTTTACGTTCTTGGCGACGAACTCCACTTGCGCGGCCCCAAATTCGGCTGCGGCCTGGGTCAGTGCGGCTCCTGCACCGTCCTCATGGATGGTAAGGCAACTCGTTCCTGCATTACTCCACTCAGCGCTGTCGGCACATCCGAAATTGTGACCCTAGAAGGCCTGGGTACGCCGGAGAAGCCGCATCCCATCCAGCAGGCCTTCATTGAGGAACAGGCGGCGCAGTGCGGCTTTTGCCTCAGCGGCGTCATCCTTACCGCCAAGGCCTTCCTCGACCATAATCCCAACGCCACCGGCGGAGAGATTCAGCAGGCCCTGGCCCATGTCCTCTGTCGCTGCTTCACTCACGTGCGCATGATGCGCGCCATTGAACGCTACGCCCATACGAGGCGGGTATGAGCCCTTCGCTTTCACGCCGCAATTTCCTGAAAACCTCCGGCGCCCTCATCGTCAGCTTCAGCGCGGCTTCGCTGCTCGAGCCTCTCGCCTTGGCCCAGGGTCCATTCGGCACCCACATGTCGCACATTGACCCCCGCCAGCTGGATTCCTGGATTGCCCTCGGCGCCGATGGCATGGTCACCGCCTATACCGGAAAGTGCGACTTCGGCCAGGGCATGGCTACCGTGCAGTCACAGCTGATCGCCGAAGAACTGCGTGTCCCCCTCGACCGCGTGCGTCTCATTCAGTGTGATACCTCCATCACCCCCGACGAGGGCACAACTTCGGGCAGCCAGTCCACCCCCGTCAATTTCAACACCGAAGGCCTTGCCCAGGCCGCCGCCACCGCGCGCGAGGCCCTGCTGGCCATGGCGTCTCGCCGCCTGCGCGTGCCTGTCAGTCGGCTCACCATAGGCGCCGGCGTCATCAGCGCCCCAGCCGGCAAACGGATTAGTTATGCCCAGCTCATCGGCGGCAAGCGCTTTCACCTCAAGCTGAATCCGGGCGCCCGCCGCCTGCCGCCCAGCCAATGGACGGTTCTCGGCAAGCCCGTGCCTTCCATGGATATAAGCTCTCTTGCCACCGGCGGTTTCGAATTTGTGCACAACCTCCACGTCCCCGGCATGTTGCATGGCCGCGTTGTCCGGCCCCCGGCTATTGGTTCCACCGTCATCAGCGTGGATGAAGCCTCGGTGAGCGGATTGCCCGGTGTGGTGAAGGTGGTGGTCCGCAAGAACTTTGTCGGCGTCGTTGCGGAAAAACAATGGCAGGCGGAGCAGGCCGCGCGCCGGCTCAAGGTCAACTGGAGCCCGCCCGTCGCCCTTCCTGCCCAGCCGACTTTCTACGATTACATGCGCAAGCAGCCGTCGCGCGATGTTCTGGTAGTGGACTCGCAGGATGTGGAACAAAAGCTGGCCGGCGCGCCCGCCGTCTTGCGTGCCACCTACTCCTATCCCTACCAGATGCATGGCTCCATCGGCGCTTCCTGCGCGGTCGCCGATGTGCAAAAGGACAGGGCGACGGTGTGGTCTCCCACTCAGTCCGTCTATCCCACCCGCAGCGGTGTGGCCACGCTGCTCGGTCTGCCTGCGGACAATGTTCGCGTCATCTTTATCCGCGGCGCCGGGTGCTACGGCCTAAATGGCGCCGACACGGTCTCCTATGACGCCGCCTTGCTCTCCCACGCAGTGGGCCGCCCTGTCCGTGTGCAACTCACCCGCAAAGATGAGATGGCCTGGGGGGAAAACTACGGCCAGGCCTGCGTCATTGACCAGCGCGCCGCGCTGGACGCGGAGGGAAACGTCATCGCCTGGGATTGTGAGTCCTGGGCCGCTTCCTTCGGCGGTCGCCCCGGCTACGACCACCCCGGCAACGTGATTACCGGCATGCTCGCCGGCTTCGAGCCGCAGACCATTGTGCCGCAGCGTGCTTCCCAGCCCACCGGCGAATTGCGCAATGGACACAACCTGGTGCCTTCCTATGTCACTGGCTGCATCAGCGGCAAGTGCGGCGGCGCGGGCAGGGTCGCCAGCGAGCGCGTGCTCGCCCATACCGTGA
>DATGGJ010000513.1:0-6247 GCA_035308585.1 Terriglobales bacterium | reverse complement strand
CATGAGGTCAAGCTGCGGCGGAGCCTGCATCTCCGGCTGCGCATCCGTGAAGGAAATAACCGTAAAGAGCAGTATGAGGACAAGGATGGGCTTGGACATGTGGGAACGAGCTCTCCAGATTCAAGCGGAACTCAGCAGAATATAAAAATTGTGAGTGTCAGGGCAACAAAACTTAGGTCACCGCGCTAACCGCGGATGTAGACCAGACCACCGTAACAACCTGCTCTGCCCAGGATGGCAGTTATGAATAGGGCCTACGCCGCCCCGCCCACCAGCTGGAAGAAGCGGATGATGCTCTCAATCCCGCGGTAGAAATTGGGGATGTGGAACTTCTCGTTGGGGGCGTGCAGATTGTCGTCGGGCAGTCCGAAGCCCATCATCACGCTGGGAATCTTCAGTGCTTTCTCGAAATCAGCCACGATGGGAATGGAGCCGCCGGAGCGGATGTACACCGTGTCCTTTTTGAACACGTCATGCATGGCCTGGGCCGAGGCCTTGATGTACTTGTTATCGGTGCTGACCACGATGGGGTCGGCAATGCTCCACTGCTTGATCTTGACCTCAATCCCCTTGGGCACAATGGATTGCACGAAATCGTTGTACAGCTTCCAGATTTCGTCCGGGCGCTGGTCGGGAACCAGGCGCATGGAGACCTTGGCGCTGGCGCGCGCCGGGATCACGGTCTTGGCGCCGTAGCCGGTAAAGCCGCCGGGCATGCCGTGCACTTCCAGGGTGGGACGCGCCCAGGTGCGGTAGAGCACGGAGTAGCCGGGTTCGCCGGTCAAAACCTTGGAGCCGACTTCGGTCTTGCGGTAATGCTCCTCGTTGAAAGGCAGGTGATCCCAGGCCTGCAGTTCGTCTTTGGTGGGCTTCTCCACGCGATCGTAGAAGTGGGGAATCAGCACCTTGCCGGTTTCGTCCTTCAGCTTGCTGATCATGCGGGCAAGGGCTTCAAAAGGGTTGGGAGCCGCGCCGCCGTAGACCCCGGAGTGCAGGTCGGTCATGGGGCCGCTGGCTTCCAGTTCCGTGTAGCACATGCCGCGCAGGCCCACGCACAAGCTGGGAGTCTCCGGGGCGAACATTTCCGTGTCAGAGACAAGGGCAAAGTCGGACTTGAGCCGCTCAGGATGCTGGCGCACGAAGGCGGCAATGGATTCGCCGCCTACTTCTTCCTCGCCTTCGATGAGCAGGCGGACGTTCAGCGGCAGCTTGCCGTTGCCCGTCTTCATCAGCGCTTCCAGCGCCTTCAGGTGCATGTACATCTGGCCCTTATCGTCCACCGCGCCGCGGGCATACAGATTCTGATTGCGCTCGGTAGGGTCGAACGGCGGGGACTTCCACTCGTCCAGGGGATCGGGCGGCTGCACATCGTAATGGCCGTAGCAGAGCGCGGTGGGCTTGCCGGCGGCATGCAGCCAGTCGCCATAGACCAGGGGATGGCCCTCGGTCTGGATTACCTCCACGTGCTCCAGGCCGATGCGCTTCATGTCAGCCGCGACAAAGTCGGCGGCGCGCCGCACGTCATCTTTATGATCAGGCAGAGTGCTCACGCTGGGAATGCGGAGCAGGTCCTTCAGTTCACTCAGGAAGCGCTGCTGGTTCTGACGGGCATAATCAACGGCGGCGGTAGACATAAGCCCTCTCCCTATTCAAAATGATGGCGTTTCAACGACCCAGAAGTATACCCCGAAGGTCGAAGCAGCGCTGTGACATGGAAACCAATCCACCGCTGAGACGCAGAGATCGCGGAAGAAGATTTTGACCGGGAATTTCTCAGCGCACTCGGCGTCTCGCCGGAGGAAAGGTTTGATTTAGACGGAGTTAGCTGCCGAAGCGGGCCGGCGAAAAGGCCGAAATATCAAATTCCGGCTGCACGCCCCGCACCACCTGGGTCATCAATAAAGCCGTGACCGGGGTCAGCAGGATGCCATCGCGAAAATGTCCCGCGGCCACGAAGTACCCGGGTAGGGAAGTGGCGCCCAGGATGGGCAGGTTGTCGGGTGTTCCCGGGCGCAGGCCGGCCCAGGCTTCCAGCATGCGCGCCTGGCCGAGTTCCGGCGCCAGGTTGGCCGCGGCCTGATGCAGGCGCTGGATAGTGCTGGGCTCGGTACGCTTGTCGAACCCTGCCTCTTCCACCGTGGCGCCGATGAGGATGCGTCCGTCGCTGCGTGGCACCAGGTAGGCGCCGGGCCCGCGCACCACGTGGCGCAGGAAGTCGCGCCGGGGCGCGATCACCGAAAGCATTTGCCCTTTCACCGGGCGCGTGGGCAGCGGAGGCGCCCCCGCAATCTGGCCGGCCCAGGCGCCCCCGCAATTCACCACCACGGCCGCGGGAAAATGCGTTCTGGCGGTCTTCACCCCGGTGGCCCGCCCGTCCGTGACCTGGATGGCGGCTACAGGCGTTCCTGAAGCGACTTCAATCCCCCGGTGCTTGACGGCCTTGAGCGCGGCTGAGGTGAGCGCGCGTGGGTCCACACTGGCTTCCGGCCAGAATTCGGCCTGTCTGCCGGCGCATGCCAGGCAGGGCTCCAGTTTGGCCACCTGTTGCTGGTTCAAAGGCTGGGCGTCGCGGCAGAGCGAAGGCCCGTCGGCGTCGAGAATGATGGAGCCTTCACGGCGCAGGTCCACGCGCTGGCCCGACTCATCCTCCAGTTCGTGGACGAATTCGGGATAGAGCTGAGCGCTGGCCATGGCCAGGGTGCGCAGAAGTTCCGGGGTGTGCGGGTCGCAGTGGGCGAGCATGCCGGCGGCGGCGTGCGAGGCCTCGCCGCCCGGCTCATGTCGTTCTACAATCAGGACACCAGCGCCGTGTTTGCGCAACCCCAACGCCACCGACAGGCCGATGATGCCTCCGCCCACGATCACCACATCCCAGGTTTTCACAAAAGCATTGTAGAACGTGGCCCAGCCGGGAATGGGGAATCGAGGGGGAAAGGAAGTTCCCAGGTTCTAATTTCCGTCAGATTCGAATCCAGCAGCAAACTTGAAACTGGAAACGCTACTGCGCTTGCGCGACCGGCCTGGCCTGCGCGGCGGGCTCGTCGCCGCGGCTCACGTCCACCAGTCTGGAAAACACCACCAGCCGCTGCGGCGCGGGACCGATGTAGTAGGTGGGATAACAGGTCAGCAAGGTAAGCTGCGAGCCGGGTGTGGGTTGGACCACCGCCATATCGTTCGGTTCCACAACCTTCTTTCCCGTCACTTGATAGCGGAAGCGGCGCCCGGCGCGCTCCACAATTATGTAGTCCCCTTCTTTGAGCTCGTGAATGTGGCGGAAGAAGGTGTCGCGGTGGGCGGAAATCACGACATTGCCGGGCTGCCCCGGTTCGGGCGTGTTTGGCATGTGGCCCGGTCCCATCAGCAGGTCCCTGCGGCCTACGCCTTCCACTACCACCGCGTCCAGATTGATGCTGGGAATGCTCAGGCGGGTGAGAGTAGTCACCAGGCCGGCGGGCTGGGTTGGGAGTTGCAGGTTCTGCTGCTGCCACTGCTGCGCCAGGCGCCGCTGGGCCGCATACATGGTGGCATATTGGGAACCCACATAGAGCAGCAGCGCCACTCCCGCCACAGTCAGCAACGACGGCCAAGAGCGCTTCAGCCGCTCCGAGTCTATTCTCATAGGTCTCCGGGCCAGATAGAAAATAAGATGCGCGATTTCAGGGTACCGCAACCGTCGCTGCTGGCAGGTGGCTGATTCCTTGCGGCAAGCAAGCTGCTCCGATTCGAGTTTCTAACGGGTGCGCATGGCGGAGGTAATTCCCCCGGCCAGTACGCCGAAGCCAATCACCGCCAGAAGGGGAAGCGAGCTGCTGGAACCGGGCAGGGGATCGGCGTCATTGTTCTTATCATTCTTATCACTTTTTGCTGGGGATGGCGTTACGCCCGGTTTGCCGGCAGCCACGTTCTTGGCTCCCGCGGTAGCGGGCGCGGCAGGGCCGGCAGAAGAAGATGCAGCCGTAACAACCGCGGGCCTCGGGCCCTGGGTATGCGGAGGCTGCGCCCACAGCAGTGCCACCAAAAGGCAGATGACCCCGACAATCAGGAATTGCCAGTAGCGCTTCATCTTCTTAATATTCCTGCTTCTACTGCCCCGTTACTTTCCGAACCAATGCTGAGCACCTGACTACCAAATCTCGGATACAGTTTACCGACCCGCCAATTCAACACAAATGCGATTTTCTCCTCCAAGAGCCCTGATCAGAGCTGCTTGCGAGTGGCAACCTGCTCGAGAGTCAACAATCTAGGTGGAGTGAGGGCAATTCATGGGCCAAACCTTCGCCTGATGGCCGCTTGGAGTTTGACACAGCTTCTTTTCTGCTCAACAATGCTGCTATCCCCGAAATCTGCGCGGAAGAGGCCAGTATGTCCATTACTCCAGCTCCCAGTCCGGAAATTCCGGATGAGGAGAGGCAGCGACAACAGCAACAGCAAGAACAGCAAAACCAGCAAAACCAGGAGCAGGCGCAGCCTTATCAACAACCGGAGCCTTATCAGCAGCAACCGGCCTACCAGCAACAACAGCAATACTACGAGCAGCCGCCGGCCCCGGCCCAGTATGTCTCGCCGGAAGTGGCGCGCGCCCGGCACCAGAACACTGTCTGGAAATGGGTGGTCTGGGTGTTCGCTGCCCTTTATGTGGCTGGGTCCGTTTATTTCATCATAGATTTGCGGGGACGCCTGGAACACGTGGAGCACTCCTCCGACTCTCTGCGGGGAGACGTCCATGAGCTGAACCGGAAATTGGGCGACGCTCAGGCCGATACCGATACCCTGGCTTCGCAGTTGGGCATCACCAAAAAGGAATTGGCCCGGCGCACCGCCGACCTGCAGCGTCAGCAGCGCGCGGCTGAGCAGCGCCTGGCCGAGCAGCAAAAGCAGCAGATCAGCGCCGTCAGCGGGGAAGTGGCGGGAGTAAAGACCGAAGTGGGCGGGGTGAAGACCGATGTGGCCTCCACCCGCAGTGATCTGGAAGCCACCAAGGCCAAGCTGGAGCGCGCCATCGGCGACCTGGGCGTGCAGAGCGGGCTCATTGCCCGTACTCGCGGCGACCTGGAGACCCTGAAACACTCCGGCGACCGCAACTACTTTGAGTTCACATTAAACAAGAGCAAGAACTTCACCCCCGTCTCCACCGTTAGCCTGCAGCTCAAGAAGGCCGATAAAAAGCACGGCCGCTTCACCCTCAATGTGCGTTCCGATGACCGGGTGATCGAAAAGAAGAACCGCAATGTGGACGAGCCCATCCAGTTCTATACCGGCCGCCAGCACTATCTCTACGAGATCGTGGTGTGGACGGTGGAGAAGAACAAGATCAGCGGCTACCTGAGCACCCCCAAAGCGGCGCCGCAGCCGGTCACCGCCGGCGCGAATTAAAACCAGGAGTCGGTAGTCAGGAGTGAATAACCACGGCAGACCGCCGACTCCCATATCCCCAACGCAAGACCTTTCACTGAGAGACGCCGAGCGCGCCGAGAAGCTTTCTGTCAGAAATCTCGCTCTGGGATCTGTGCGTCTCGGCGGTGAAACATTTTGATGTTGACACCCTGGATGGTCTTCGGCAGATTGCACTGAGTTCCATTGCCATCGGGAGAGGGGAATCATGTATCCAGGCGGACGCGTGTTGATTGAAATCGTGCTGCGCACGGCCACCATTTATCTTTTCGTGCTGCTGGGAGTGCGCTTGAGCGGCAAGCGCGAGGTGGGACAGATGACGCCCTTCGACTTGACTCTGCTGCTTTTGCTGAGCAACGCGGTGCAGAACGCCATGACCGGCCCTGACACCACGCTGGCCGGGGGCGTGATTGCGGCCGCCACCCTGCTCATCATGAACTACGGCGTGGCGGAAGCCTCGGGCATGAACCGCCGTTTCCGCAAACTGGTGCAGGGCCAGCCCACGCTGCTGGTACATAACGGCAGCGTCATGGAGAGTCACATGGCGCGCGAACACGTCACCATTGACGAACTGCAGCGCGCCCTGCGCGAGCACGGCATCGGCAGCATCAAGGATGTGGCCCTGGCGGTGCTGGAGGTGGATGGCTCCATCAGCCTGCTGAAGTACGACGACATTGACGCCAAGGCTCAGCCCCATCCCCGGTTGCGCTTCCTGCAGAAGCATCAGTGAGCAGCGCCGAGGAGTGCTGCAACACCAGCCACAACCGGCCCGAGCTAGAGGGCGGAGAAGGGCGCTGGGCAAGCCGCCGTTGAGCAAGCCAAGAGCGCACACCTCGTGAGCTTCCAATCAGCTCGC
>DATGGJ010000512.1:0-5639 GCA_035308585.1 Terriglobales bacterium | reverse complement strand
TTTCGCAGGTTTCAAGGTTTCAAGGTTTCGCAGGTTTCAAGGTTTTGAAGGCTTAGTTTCAAGTTTCAAGTTTCGAGTTTCCAACCCAACCAGCTGTCGGCTATCGGCCACGGAGGATGCCGAGAGCTGACGACTGTCATTTCATAGATTCAGCTGGAAACCGACCTCAGGGCCATCATCCGCGTGGGACCCAATTTGTGAAGCGATCCGCGCAAATCCGCGTTATCCGCGGCGAAAGGAAGTTGCATTTCTCTGCGCGCTCGGCGTTTCGGCGGTGAGTCTTAGAACTCGAAACCTTGACACTTTGAAACCTTCTACTCGGCTTTCATGGCGCCGATCAGCTCGGTGACTTTAGGCACGCGGTGCACGGCGCACCACTGCTCGAGCTCGCGGGCAATGTTTTCGGTGGCGCAGGGGTCCCAGTAGCTGGCGGTGCCAATCTCGACCGCCACGGCTCCGGCCAGCAGGAACTCCGCCACATCAGCGGCGGTGCTGATGCCGCCAATGCCGACCACGGGAATATCCACGGCGTGGGCGGCTTCATACACCATGCGCACGGCAATGGGCTTGATGGCGGGCCCGGAGAGCCCGGCGGTCACATTGGCAATGCGGGGGCGGCGGGTTTCCACGTCAATGGACATGGCCAGGAAGGTGTTGACCAGGGAAATGGCGTCGGCGCCGGCGGCTTCGGCAACCTGAGCCATGGAGCCGATGCTGGTCACGTTGGGCGAGAGCTTCACAATCACCGGCCGCCAGGTGGCCCGCTTGGCGGTGGAGACCACATCGTCGAGCAGGTGGACATCGCAGCCGAACACCATGCCGCCAGCCGCGGTGTTGGGGCAGGAGACGTTCAGCTCGTAGGCGGCAATGCCCTCGCCTTCATTGAGAATTTGAATGGTGTCTTCGTAGTCTTCGCGGGTATGGCCAAAAACGTTGGCGATGACCACGGTATTGAGCTTGCGCAATTCCGGCAATTTCTCCTGCACAAAAGCGCGGGCGCCAATGTTCTGTAATCCGATGGCATTGAGCATGCCAGCCGCAGTTTCGTAGAGGCGTGGGGTGGGATTACCGGCCATGGGCTCCTTGGACAAGCCCTTGGTAACGAAGCCGCCAATCTTGTCGAGCGCGACCACATCCTCAAACTCGATGCCATAGCCGAAAGTGCCGCTGGCAGCCAGCACCGGGTTGCGCAAGTGCAGTCCGGCAAAGCTGACGCTCATTTCCGGCTGGGGCGGCAGAGGGGAGCTGCTGCTCATGGCGCGACTCCGGCAGGAGCTTCGATGCGGCGATGGGCGATGGCTTCGGTGAGGACGTGGCCGACAGCGTTACTGGGGGCGTTAATGCCCAGCAGCGAGGCCAGCGTAGGCGCCAGATCCACCGGTTCAACGTGCTGATGGTAGGTGCCGGGCTGAAACGGCACGCCAAAGAACGCCAAGGGTACATGCGTGTCATAGCTGTAAGGCGAGCCGTGGTCGGTGCCGTGGGTAGAGCCGATGGTAAAAGGCGAGGGAACGCCCAGCACGTACCAGCCGCCATAAGGCGAATAGCTGTTCAGATATTGAAGTCCGGACCGGGTAGGGGGCACATCGCCGCGCGCCAACTGAGCCTTGGTGTAGAAACCGCGCAACCCAATGCGTTCCAAGGCCTCGCCGACCGCCTGCTCGGCGGCAGCCTCGGTCATGTGCAGGGCCCTAAATGCCGTGTCGGATACAAAAGCATTGGGATAGAAAACGTCAGTAACATAATCCCGCGCATGACCGGGCGAGAGCCGGGCGGTCAGCAGGTCATTGACCTGTTTGCGCAGTTGCTCGTGATCGCGGCCAGCAGCGGGAATGCGCATGCTTTTGGCCACAGGGGGCAGAGGAGCCACACCGTGGTCGGCGGAGAGCGCAATCCACACGTTGGCCAAGCCAAACTTCTTGCCCAGGAACTCGAAAAAGCCGGCCAACTGCTGGTCCATCGCCACCGCCATGGCGCGCATCTTGGGTGAATCCGGTCCCAGGTCGTGACCGAGAAGGTCGTTGGCGGAAAGGCTGATGGTGAGCAGGTCGGTGGCCTGCCCGGCGCCCAACTTTTCGTTGGTGATAAGGGCGCGGGCAAAGTCCAGCTCATAATCATTGGCAAACGGGGTGGAGCCGACCACCTCAAAGAAATCGGCGGCCGCCCCACGACGGGTGGTAAACAGCACCTTGCCGCTGCTGTCTTTCCACTCCCGATTCCAGTACTTATCCGCTTCGCGCTGGCTGAATTGCTGTACCCAGGGGGGCAAATGGTCACGGTAGTAGCTGGAGGTGATCCAGGCGCCGCTTTTCTTTTCGATCCAGTAAGCGCCATCGGCGGCCCAGCCGGCGGGCAGAACGGAGGAACGATCCTTAAGAGAGATGGCAAAAACTCGCGATTTGCCCTGGGTAGCCAGCTTGAGCTCGTCGCCGAGCGTGCTGGCCAGCAGGTCGTGGGGCGATGCTCCAGTTCCGGTGGCGCCCACCAGATGGGTGGAATCATCTTCCACCGAAGTGACCTCGCGTTTTTTTTGCGGATCCCACCACTCATTGCTGAGAATGCCGTGCCCCAGGGTATAGGCGCCGGTCAGCAGGGTGGCGTGCCCAGGAGCGGTGCGGGTGTTGGCATAGTTGTAATTGCAGTTGTCGAAATAGGCGCCGCGGTCCATGAGCAGACGAAAGCCGTTGGGGCCGAAATTGTCGTAATAGCGCTGCGGGTAGTCACCGCGAAACTGGTCAATGATGATCACCACCACCAGCCTGGGCCGGGCGTTGTAGGCGGAAGCCAGGGCCAGGGTGGAGAGCAGACAGAAGCAGATGAGTGCAGCACAGGCACGGCCGAAGCGGGAGTTCATCGCACGGTAGTGTAGCAGCCCGATGGCGGCGGATGCCAAGGACAACAAAATTCGCCCAGGCAGTTCGGACAACGGAGTCCATCAGGAGCCAATGGGCTTGCGCTCTGACGGCGGCGCGCAACGAGGCTTAATTTTTTGCAATTCGCCGGCAAGCGCGGCCTTGGTGTTACGGATATCGTAAAGCGCCTGCAGGTTCATCCAGAACTGCTCGGAAGTGCCGAAAAAGCGCGCCAGCCGTACCGCAGTGTCCGCGCTTATCCCGCGCTTCTCCAGCACGACATCATTGAGCCGGGGAGCAGGAACGCGAATCGCTTTGGCCAGTGCATAAGCCGATAAGCCGAGTGGACGCAGGAATTCTTCGCGCAGGATTTCCCCGGGGTGGACATTCCAGTTCGGCTCGGTACGCTTCCCGTTGTGCTTCATGGTGGGCCCTGTCTTCAGGTCTTTTCCTCAGTGATAATCAACGATCTCGACTTCATGCGCGTTGCCGTCCCGCCAGAAAAAGCAGATGCGAAACTGGTCATTGACGCGAATACTGTGCTGGCCCCGGCGGTCACCGTGCAGCGTTTCCAAACGATTTGCCGGAAGAATGGCCAGGTCCCTGAGCTCCGCCGCACTGTGAACCATGGCCAGCTTCCGCAAGGCTATCCGGCTCAGATTCGCAGGGAAGCGCCGCGCTTTGCCGCGCCGCCACAGTTCCTCGGTGCGCGGATCAGCAAAGCTCTTAATCACAAGCCTGAATAATAACGCACTCCGTTATTAATGTCACACGTTATCTTTCCTTTTTCATCCAGGCAAGCCGCTGTCGCCAGCAGCCCTCTCCAACTAGCGCCGCTGGGCCCGGGGAGCGCGGATGTCTCTACAACCAGTTCTTGATGGATGACACCCTCCGCAATTTTCCGGTACATTAATTGTTTCCCATGCTGGACTTGAATTTTGTACGCGACCACTTGCCGCTGGTGGAGGAAAAACTGGCACAGCGCGGCATGAATGCCGCTGAGGTGCTGGGACAGTTCCGCGAACTGGACGGGGTGCGCCGCCTGCACATCACGGAACTGGAGACGCTGCAGGCGCGGCGTAACCGTGCCTCCGAGGAAATCGCGCGGCTGAAAAAGGCGAAGCAGGACGCCGGCGCGCAAATTGCCGAGACTAAAGAGCTGCGGGAAAAGATCCAAGCGCTGGAGGGCAAGGTTCAGGAAGAAGATGCGCGCCTGCGCGAACTGCTGGCCGGCATTCCCAACATGCCCAATGCCAGCGTGCCGGTGGGCAAGATTTGCGAAGATAACGTGGAAGTGCGGCGCTGGGGCAAGCTTCCGGAATTTTCCTTTTCCCCTAAGCCGCATTGGGAACTGGGCGAGCAGCTCGGCATTCTTGACCTGGAGCGAGCCGCCAAGTTGAGCGGGGCGCGCTTTGCCGTGTACTGGGATTTGGGCGCACGCATGGAACGCGCCCTGGCCAGCTTCATGCTCGACCTGCACACGCGCGAGCACGGCTACACTGAGGTGCTGCCGCCCTTCCTGGTCAATTCCGAATCCATGTATGGCACCGGCCAGCTGCCCAAGTTTGCCCAGGACTCGTTTCGTGTGCCGCACGGCGACAAAGATTTGTGGCTGATTCCTACCGCCGAGGTGCCGGTTACCAATCTCTATCGCGATGAGATTCTGGAGGCGGCGCGCCTGCCGGTGTTGCTGACCGCGTACACGCCCTGTTTTCGCAGCGAGGCCGGCTCCTACGGCAAAGACGTGCGCGGCATCATCCGCCAGCACCAATTCCAGAAGGTTGAGCTGGTCAAATTCACACGGCCGGAACAAAGCTACGAGGAGTTGGAACGGCTGACCGCCGATGCCGAAGACATCCTCCGCCGTCTGGGTCTGCCTTTTCGCACGGTCGCGCTCTGTACGGGCGACCTCGGCTTCGGCAGTGCCAAAACGTACGATATCGAAGTCTGGCTGCCGGGGCAGAACGCCTATAAGGAAATCTCCTCCTGCTCCAATTACGAGGCCTTCCAGGCCCGCCGCGCGGGAATTCGTTTCAGCTCCGGCAAGAAGGCGGAATACGTGCACACGCTCAATGGCAGCGGGCTTGCCATAGGGCGGACATGGGTCGCGATCGTGGAAAACTTCCAGCAGAAGGACGGCAGCGTGGTCGTTCCCGAAGCGCTGCGCCCCTATCTGGGAGCGGAGATCATCCGCGGCCGATGAAGGAGCAACTGCCGGCGCTTACCGGGCTGCGTTTCCTGCTGGCGCTGTGGGTCATCCTCCACCACCTCCTGGGGAACGGCATGCCGCTGGAGGCCCCCGCCCAGGCGCTTCCTCATCCTTTATACGCCTTCCTGCGCGGCGGGTACCTGGCCGTGGCCACGTTCTTCGTGCTTTCCGGCTTCGTGATGGCAAGTGGTTATGGCTCCGGCGATTGGGATGGTCCTCGCTTGTGGCGCTACACCGTCGCCCGCTTCGCGCGCATTTACCCCGTGTACGTGTTGAGCCTGGCACTGGTTCTGCCGTTCATGGTCAGCTCCCGCGCGCCCGGCAAGTCTGCCTTGATTGCCAATTATGGACTCTTGCTCCAGGGTTGGACCGGCCATTTGCCGGTTGGCTGGAACACTCCTGCTTGGTCCCTCTCGTGCGAAGTTTTCTTTTACATCTGTTTCCCCGCCGTCATCGTGGCGGTGCGGCGCGTGCCTCCACTAGCGCTTGCGGCAGCGGCTTGCCTGCTCACGCGCGCCCTTTTTTTAGTAGGCGTGCGCGACGAGTGGAAGCCGCTCGTACATTTCGCGGATTTTCTC
>DATGGJ010000511.1:0-7091 GCA_035308585.1 Terriglobales bacterium | reverse complement strand
CGCTTCCCCATGAATCCCCCCAGCCTTTCGAACCAGAGCGGATGGGAAAAATGGTGCAGGGAAACAAATGGCCGCATCCCGCGCTCGCGCAAGCCGGCTAACATGGCGCGGTACCTCGCGAACGCTTGCCCGTCCCACTGGCCTTCCTCGGGCTCGAGGCGGCTCCACTCCACGGACAGCCGCATGGCATTCAGTCCCAGGCCGCGAGCCAGGTCGAAGTCGCGTTCCGCATTCCGCCACCAGTCGCAGGCCTGACCGCAATGCTCTCCCGATTTGATCCGCCCTGCGGCTTCCCAGAGTGACCACTGGCTGTTGCCGTTATTTCCCTCCACCTGATGGGCCGAGGTCGAAACACCCCACAGGAAACCGGTCGGCATCGCCCATAGAGATGAGTCTGAGGGATGGCTTTCGTTAAGGCTGCGCGGTGGAGAAACCGTCATTGACCTCGCATTTTAAGCGACCTTGAGAGAATGGATAAGTTCAGCTCGCGAAGCCTCATCACTTGTTGCCGGCAAATTCGCGCACTCGGCCGGCTATCTGATCACGCACCCTCCGAAACGCCGCAAGCTTCTCTTCCTCCGAGCCGGCAACCGCCGCCGGATCATCCAGCCCCCAGTGCAGGTACGTATAGGCGCCGGGGAAGACGGGGCAGTGCTCCCGGGCGTTGTCACACACCGTGATCACATAGCCGACCGCCACGCCCAGAAACTCCCGCACATGCTTTGACTGCTGCCGGGAAATGTCAATGCCGGCCTCCCCCATCACCTCTACCGCAATAGGATGCAGGCCGCGGGGCGCAATGCCGGCGCTGAACACCTCAAAGCGCTCGCCCGCAATGTGTTTCAGCCAGCCTTCCGCCATTTGGCTGCGGGCTGCATTTCCCGTGCACAAAAACAAAACCTTCGGTTTCAGCATGGCCGGCATGAATGCAAACTCAGGTCAACTCGTCCATAGGCCCAGGCACGCCATCGCTTGTCGAGGTGCCGGCATAGAGGTACCGCTTGGGTGTAGCCGTTGCCTCCAACCCTTCAATCTGGACAACGCAGGATACGAACCCTCTATTACGGCAATGTTTCTGGAATGTTAAATCCTGATGAATGTTCCGGAGTTGCCGGGCCACTGAACGAAGCGGCGGCCTGCACTCCCATGGCCGCACCCATGCCATGGTAATCTCCTTGCTCAATTTGAGAATATAAGAACAAAGTCACAATTTCTTAACAATCATCGTCTAGAATTCTTGCGGCCCTGGCCATGCGGCGCACCTCTCTGGAAAATCCCGCCTATTACCTCAACCGCGAAAGCTCGTGGATGGCATTCAACCGCCGCGTTTTGGAGGAGGCCGAGGATGAGCAGAATCCCTTGCTCGAACGCCTCAAGTTTCTTTCCATTACCGCCGGCAACCTGGATGAATTTTTTGAGGTGCGGGTCGCCTCCCTGCTGCAGCATCTCGAGGATGGTCACACGGAAGGCGGACCGGATGGCCTTACCCTGCTCGAAGAGCGCGACCTGATTGCCGCCGAAACCCACCGCTTTGTGGACGATCAGTATCGCTGCTGGAATGAGAAGCTGCGCGCCGCGCTCGCCGGCCAGGGCATCCGCGTGCTCGCTATGCACGAACTGAATGCCCGGGCCAGAGCGTTCGTTGAGGAGTACTGCGAGCGCGAGGTTGACCCGCTCCTTACTCCCATAACGGTGGACCCCGCCCACCCCTTCCCGCGGGTCATCAATAAGGCGCTTTGCGTGGCGCTGCTTCTCAAACGCCGGCGCCGCTCCGGACTGGTCTATGTCGGCGTTGTGACCGTCCCGCGCGCGCTGCCTCGCCTCGTTCGGCTTCCGGCGGAAGATACCCACGACTACATCTTTCTCGCTGATCTGGTCACCCATCACGCGGTGCGCATGTACCGGGGCTACGAAATTCTCTCTTCGGCGGCCTTTCGCGTCACCAGGAACAGCAATCTGTACCTGCAGGAGGAGGAATCCCGCAGCCTGCTGGAGTCAGTGCGCACCGAACTGCACAACCGGCGCAAGGGAGCCGCGGTGCGCCTGGAGATTGACGCCGACGCCGACCCCGAAATCGTAGAGCGCTTGCGCACCAACTTCGGGCTTGAACCCTATCAGGTCTTCTACACTCCGGGGCCGGTCAATCTTCACCGCCTGTTTAGCCTTTACGAGCAGGTGGAACGCCCTGATCTCAAGTACAAACCGTGCGTCGCCCGCGAATTGCACCTCACGGCTAAATCCCACGATCTGTTTGACGAGATCCGCCAGCGCGACATCCTTCTCCATCACCCTTACGATTCTTTCGAATCGGTGGTTTCCCTGATCGAGTCCGCCGTCGCTGACCCGCGAGTGGTCTCCATCAAGCAAACTCTCTACCGCACCTCCGAGCATTCCCTCATCGTCCCGGCGCTGGTTTCGGCGGCGGCTTCCGGAAAAGAGGTCACGGTGGTGGTGGAGTTGAAGGCGCGCTTCGACGAGGCCTCCAACATCCGCTGGGCCCGCGATTTGGAGGATGCCGGTGTCCAGGTGTTTCACGGCGTTGTCGGACTCAAGACCCACTGCAAGCTGGCTCTGCTGGTGCGCCACGATCCCGATGGCGTCACTCGCCGCTATGCCCATCTCGGCACAGGTAATTACAACGCAACCACCGCCCGCCTCTACACCGACCTGAGCCTGCTCACCGCCAATGAGCAGCTCACCGCGGCGGTGCACAATGTGTTTACCTACCTCACCGCCTACACCGAACACGCCCGGTACGACCCTCTGGCTGTGGCGCCCATCAACCTGGTGGAGCGCTGCCTGGAATTGATTGAGCGTGAAGCCGAGCACGCCCGCCAGGGGCGTCCGGCGCGCATTATCGCCAAGATGAACGGCCTGCTCGACAAGACTCTGATCGCCGCTCTCTACCGCGCGTCTCAGGCTGGCGTCAGCATTGACCTGATTGTGCGCGGCATGTGCGGCTTGCGTCCCGGCGTGCGCGGCGTGAGCAACCGCATACGGGTGCGCAGCATTGTGGGACGATTCCTGGAACATAGCCGAATATTCTTCTTTGCCAATGGTGGGGAGGAACAGGTTTACGTCGGCAGTGCCGATTGGATGCCGCGCAACCTCTATGAGCGCGTCGAGGTCCTCTTCCCCGTTCAGGATCCGCCCCTGCGTCAGCGCTTGCGCCAGGAAATTCTGGAAGCCTACCTGGCCGACGACGTAAAAGCGCGCCTCCTGCGTTCCGACGGCACCTACGTGCGGGCGTGGCAAGCGGGCCGCTCCGGCCGCAAGCCGCTGACCCCCAGCTTTAACGCCCAGCAGTTCCTGGTTGAAGTTGCCGAAGGAAAGCGGACGGCGGACGATATCCCCGAGCCACGCTCCTCTAGAAAGCAGCCGCGGCCCAAACTTCTGCTGCAAGCATAGAAAATTATGATCATCTACTTCCTGCGTCACGCCAGTGCCGGCCAGCATGTAAGCAATCCCAAGAAAGATGAGCATCGAGGTTTGGACGAGGAGGGCATTGAGCAATGCCGCCACATTGGGCGCGCTTTGGCGGCGATGGAGATCCAGGTGGATGCCATCGTTTCCAGCCCGCTCAAGCGAGCCGGTCAAACCGCGGCGCAGGTGGCCAATGAGATGGGCCACGAAGGCAAACTGCAGCTCGATCCCGCCCTGCGGCCTGAAGCCTCATACTCGCAATTTCGTGAGTTGCTTGCCCGCTATGCCAAAGCGGACGCCATCATGGTGGTGGGACACAATCCCAACTTGAGCGAGTTTCTGGGACGCTTAATCGCCCGCGGCGCCGGCCAGGCCGAGGTCGTCCTCAAGAAAGGCGCCGTCGCCCAGGTGGACACCAAACGCAACAGCGCCGTCCTGCGCTGGTGCCTGACGCCCAGGGTGGTGGCAGCCATTCAGGCGATGGCAGCCGAAAGCTCGCGGCCAAAAACCTCGCGGAAGTAATTGCGCTCTCTTTCCAGAGCCCAGACCTCCAGTTCCACATCGCTGCCCCGCTTGGCAACCACCGTGAGCAGCACTTTTGAATCCCGCAGTTGCACGCGCAAGCTGCGGACCGCGTCGCGGCGGCCGAGGTTCAGTGCCCGGGCCAGCCGCAACAGCAGGCAGGCGCGGGCTACGTTGCGGCGCTCGTTGGAGGGAACGGCCTTCATCGGGCTGTCCGACGGCAGCGGCACGGAAGTGCCCAGGTATCGCGCTATGGCGGCAATCACCAGGCGCTGCTGCGGCGTATAGCCAAGAATATCGGAGTGGGCAATTACATAATAGGAATGCCGGTAGCGCCCGTTGCGGTTGATGTACGTTCCCACCTCGTAGAGCATGGCTGCGGCCGAGAGCCATTCCTGGTATTCCTGCGGCAGGCCATGAAGCGGCCGCAACTTGCGAAAAAGCTCCACCGCGAAGTCCCGCACCTGCATGGCATGGTGCGGTTCCACCCCGTATTGCCGGGCGCAATGCAAAACCGATTCCCAGCGCTCCGTTGCAATCTGCTCCCGTGACTTGGCGCTGCGGCTGTAATCCGCCGCCATCTGTGCCAGCAACCCGTCCCGCAGTCCCAGCGGCGAATAGCGGAAGCTGCGCAGGCGGCAGCGCTCCAGCAGTTCGGCATACACCGCCGCCCCGGCAACGATAATTTCCGCCCGCCGGGGGCCGATTCCCTGAAAGCTCATGCGCTGTTCCAGGTTGCGCCGCGCCAGCATGCGCGCCATGCGGGCCGCGGTTGCCGCGGAAACAAAGCTGGCGCCCTGATGCCCGCCCGCGGGATAACGATTAGCCGCAACCGCCGCCAGCGCCGCCGCCGTCCCCGAGGTCGCGATCACGGCTTTAACCCGGGCATTGACAATGCGCTTTGCCGCCCGCCCCAGTTCCCGGTCCACGAAGGCCCGCAGCCGTTCGAGTTCCTTCTTGCGTGGCGGATCATGCCCCAGAAATTCCCGCGTCAGCCGGACCGCCCCCAGCGGCAGGCTGAAAGTCTCCCGGATATGGCTTTGCGCGGAAATCGTCAGTTCGCAACTGCCCCCGCCCAGGTCCACCATCAGCACCGGCCAGGAGGTGATGCGAAGATTGGAAACCAGGCCCAGGTGAATCAGGCGGGCTTCTTCAGTTCCGGAGATGACCTCCACCTGCCACCCGGTGGACGAATAGACCCACTCCAGAAAACTCTTGCGGTTGCGCGCATTGCGCAAGGCGCTGGTTGCGGCTACCCGAACCGCGTCCACTCCAAGCTTCTGCGCGGCGCGGTGAAAGCGCCGCAGCACCTTCACCGTTTCCGCCATTGCGTCCGGGGACAACAGCCCGGTGCGGAACACCTGCTCGCCCAGGCGGGTGACCTGGCGGTCTTCATGGCTCACCTCTGCACGCCGGCCTTCCATGCGCGCGACCTTAAGCCGGACCGAATTAGCCCCGATGTCAACCGCCGCAAAGGTAGGCATAAGAAGCGATGTTGCCGGTGGGAATGGGATCAGGCGCTGGCCGCGCTGGCCAGGCTGCTTTCGCTCCTCGGCTGCGCTGTGTCAAATCTGGCGGGCTTCTTCCCGCCTCCCCGTTGCTGCATCTCCAGCAGCCTGGTCTTCGCCGCCTGAGTGACGTGCAGCGCTTCCACCAGCTTGGTGTGCCTGACGGCGCGCAGCGCCGTGATGATGGGCGCACTGGGCACGTTTGAAAACAGGGCCTCTGCCCGGGCGGCAAGAGTATCCCAATCGTGCCATTCGCCGACCGCGTCTTGAATCGTCTTCAGCTGCTGCACCACGGCCTGCGCCAGCGGTTGCTTGCCTTCCATTTCCGCAAGGTAACGGATTCGCTTACAGCGCAGGCGGTACTGGTGCAGCACAGCTTCAGTCGCCTCGCCCTGCTCCCGCGCCAGCCGGGCGAACATGCGCAGGGCCTTGGCCGCGGGTTCGAGTTTGTTGTCACACAACTGCGAGTTTTTGGCCGCGCGACGAAGGCGCTTTCGCAGTTCCCGCAGGCTGTCTTTGTCGAACAAGGCGGCCAGCTTTTTTGCGTAGCGCCCGCGCTCCCCGGCTAGAGCGCTGAACAGCGTCCGCTTTTCGTCCCCATCCCGGCCGATCTTCAACGTGCGCAGGGCTGCCATCTGCACATCCAGATCCCGCACCCGGCCCGCGCGCTTGCGGATCTTTGCCAGCTGTTTCAACAGCTTCCGTTCATTGCGATCCGGCTTGGGTACCAGCTCCTTGAACAGGGTTTCAATGCGCCGGGTGGTGGTACGGAACTGGTGCACATGCTCCGGCTCAGGATCGGAAGTGAGCTTTCGTCCCAACTGGCTGAGCTTGCGAAATAAAGATTGGTTTCTTTTTTGATCAACAGACATGAGATACCGTGCGGCAAAAAATCTTCCGTTGCCCGAGGAAGCTTATTCTACCACCCGCTGCAAGTCGCATCTCCCCACGCCATGCGGGCAGTGTTGCGGGGACCAGGAAAGAAGGCGGGACCGTCAGGTTGGCGATTTGCAACAGCCCGGTTGGCATCATGCGGCTGCGGGGAAGCCGTAGCCTCCCCGCTATTCCGCATGGCCGACGGCTGACTACTTCGATTCCGTGTGCGACACCCAACGCAGCCCGAAGGAGTAGGTTGGGCTGTAGTACTCCCGCTGAATGGGAAACCGCTCCCCGCCTTGATAGAAGCCAAAAACTTCATTGTTGAGGTTGAGGAATGAGGCAATCACGCGCAATCCGCGGCCGTTGGGTATGAGGTAGCTGACCTGCGCGTCCAGTTGGGTGTGAGGATAAAGATACACGTCGCCATTGGGCCCGTTGATTCCGCCGGCCGCTCCGTCCTGATAGTTGTACAACCAGATGTAGGCATCATTGTGGGTCAGGCCCATGCGGGCGGAGATGCGCTTTCGATCATAGGTGAGATCCAGATTCCAGTTGTTGGGCGCCTGCCGGATGAGAGATGGATGGTCACTCCGGCCGAAACCTGCCGGGAAGCTGGCCCGCGACGTAGTGTAGCTGTAGTTGGCGCGGACGCCGGCGCCCTTCAGCAGCCCGGGCAGGAAGCGCAGTTGTTGCTCCCAGCTCATCTCGATTCCGCTTACATGGGCGTGGGGGCCGTTGATGGGCGCGTCTTCCACCGCT
>DATGGJ010000510.1:0-7871 GCA_035308585.1 Terriglobales bacterium | reverse complement strand
TACGAATCATTGCTTTTGGCGCGCATCCCGATGATTGCGACTTGCGCGCCGGAGGTCTGGCCGCCAAGTATGCCGCTCTGGGCTACAAGGTGAAATTTGTGTCCGTGACCAACGGCGATGCCGGACATCAATCCATGGGCGGCGGTCCGCTGGCCAAGCGCCGCCGCGCCGAGGCGCAGGAGGCGGCACGCCGCATCGGCATCGAGTATGAGGTGCTGGATAACCACGATGGCGAGTTGTTGCCCACGCTGCCGGTGCGCAACCAGATCATCCGCGAAATCCGCCAATGGAATGCTGATATCGTGCTCTCGCCGCGGCCCAACGACTACCACCCCGACCACCGCTATACCGGCGTGCTGGTGCAGGATGCCGCCTACATGGTCACCGTGCCTGACCTGGTGACCGACGTGCCCGCCCTGCGCAAGAATCCCGTGTTTGTTTATTTCTGGGACCAGTTCACTCTGCCGCAGCCCTTTCGCCCCGATGTTGTGATTTCGATTGACGATGTGTACCAGAAAAAACTCGACATGCTCGATGCCCACGTTTCTCAGTTCTACGAATGGCTCCCCTGGCACGACGGCCTGCTCGACCAGGTTCCTAGAGACCCAGCGGCGCGCAAGCAATGGCTGGCTACGCAGCAACCGGATAACGTGCTGCCGGAATGGCGTCCGGCGCTGGAGAAGCGCTACGGGGCGGCGGCGGCCAGCATTAAGCACGCCGAAGCCTTTGAGATCACCGAGTACGGCCGCCGGCCCAGCGAATCGGAGATTCGCCAGCTGTTTCCGTTTTTTCCGAATCATTAGCGATCCTGCTTTCAGACAGGGCTAAAATTCAGGCATGGGTCCGGGACCGCCCACTTACCGCAAAGCCACCCCTGTCGAACGCTTGTTTAATCGCGCCTTCGGCGCGCTGGTGGGGCTGGGACTGGGTCTGCCGCACAACTACCTGGTCCAGGTGAGGGGGCGCAAGAGCGGCAAGCTCTACTCCACACCCGTTGACCTGCTGGAATTGAATGGCAAGCGCTACCTGGTGGCGCCGCGCGGGCAAACCCAGTGGGTGCGCAATGCTGAAGCCGCCGGCGAGGTAACGCTCCAGAAGGGAAGAAAACGCCAACGTTACCGCGTTCGCGCCATTCCCGATAGCGGCAAGCCCGAACTGCTCAAGGCTTATCTCGATCGCTTCAAAACCACGGTGCAGCGCTACTTCCCTGTGCCCGCGGGCTCACCGGCGCAATCTTTTGTGGAAGTCGCGGGCAATTATCCGGTCTTCGAGCTGCTGCCTGAATAGCTATTTCATGGCGAACAACGCGTTCACATGCGCCGTCACCGTGATTTTCTGCGGTGTGAACTCCTCCGTGGGCGCGGGCGCTGCCACGGCCGCACCCATGGCTCTCGCCATCCGTGGGACCACCATGCGCACCTGCTCATAGGTGTCCACAGAAGCGTAGGAGAGTTCGCCCAGAGTCCTCCCCGCCGCTCCCGCCACAGCCGCTGCTTCTTCGCGAGCGTGGCGGTAAGCGTCTTCTGTTGCCTTCAGCTTGGCGGCGTCCAGGTTGTCGAGAATGTAGCTGACGGTCTGGCCGGCCGTTACATCCATATCCGAAAGCTGGGAGACAATGGGGGCGACCTTGGAGAAATCCCTCAGCTTGAGGGAAACGCCGCTGTTTACCCTATACGCGATCAGCTTGCGCTTGGGATTGCGGTAGTCATACAGCGGCTCCAGGGAGAAAAAGCCTATTTCCGCTACCTTGGGCTCAATGCCGTTGGAGCGGAGAATCTGGCGGATCTGCTCGGCGGCGCGGCTGGCGCGGTCGTAAGCCGCCTTGGCCGTGTCGTCCTGGGCGGAAATATTGAATTGCACCAGCGCGGTATCGGGTGCCGATTCGTACTTGCCGTCCGCGCCCACGTAGATGGTGTTGGGCTGAGCTGTCACCGCCGGGTGTTCCTGCGCCACGGCGGCGGCAGCCAGCAGAAGCATCGCCGCGCTTAAAAGGGCAAGCCTGCTGGTCATTTCGCGTCCCCTGTTCCTTCCAGCCACACGCGCACGGTTTGTGGCCGGGGCTGGAAGCGCCATTC
Source organism: Terriglobales bacterium (assembly GCA_035308585.1). Taxonomy (GTDB): domain Bacteria; phylum Acidobacteriota; class Terriglobia; order Terriglobales; family Acidobacteriaceae; genus JAICWP01. The sequence continues at coordinate 5,796 of DATGGJ010000510.1, read as the reverse complement.
TAGTGCAGCGGCACCTGCAGCGGACGATCGAGGCGCACTTCCAGCATTTGACCTTTGTCGAGCTTGAGGTCGCGGTCGGTCAGCAGACCCGCGCCTAAACCGGCGCCGCCGCCCACGCCCGCTCCAATGGCTGCTCCATGGCTTCCGTCCGCCGCCACGCCACCCAGCGCGCCTATGCCGGCGCCAATGGCGGCGCTTTCTATCATCCGTCCCTTGTTCGGCCCCTTGCGCTCGATATCGCCCTCGGCTTTGGGCTGCTTGACCCCATGCTCCCCTGGCACCCCGGTAACTGTGGCAACCAGCGGCATCCACCCATGCTGGGTCTCAATTTCGTCGAAGCTGAGCAACAGCCGCGCGTGGAAGCCGCGGTCCACCGCGCTCACGTGCCCCTTCACCCTCTTGCCGCGGGGAATAATGGCTCCTCCGGGAGCGCTCAGGTCTTCCGCCAGCTTGGCTTGGAAGTGTTTGCCCGCCTTCACTTTGCCGGTATCCAACTTATCGCTCAGACGAATGATGAACCTGGTTCCTTCAGGAATTGAGTTGGGGGGCGCGGTGGTTGATGCCGGCAAAGGCTGGCTCAAACTTTGCCCCGCTGCCAGACTGGCCAAGAGCAGGGAACAACACCCCACGAGTGCAGAGAGTCTCCACATGTGCGGACCTCAAATTGTTCTGAGTTGCTGAACCCTTGGATGAAGGCAGCCGCCGTTCGGCTGCTTGCCCCTGCCGTTGCAGGCGTTTTTCTCCGGCTTTTGGGGAGTTCGCCCTACACTTTGGCCATTGCGGACAGCAGCGCAGTTGTGTAAGGCTTTAAGCAGCCGACGAGGAGGCTCGATGCGAAAATGGTATGTGCCGTTGGCGGTTCTGGGGGTGGCTGGCCTGGGAGCGCTGCTGCTGACCGACCGGGGCCGGCAGACTTTGCGCTGGCTCAGTGAGAACCTGCAACGCGCGGTAGAGTGGAACGAAGCTGCGCAACGTGAGTTGGACCGCATCCAAATTGCCCTGAACCGCGTCGCCGAGTCGCTGGAAGCGGTGCAGTAAGACCGAGCCCGGCAGGGCCACTTCGTCGTCCGGGCTGGCGCCTACCCACCCTCCGACACCCTCTGGTACCTGATTCCTCACTCCCAAACTCCTGACTCCTGCCGTTAGTCGGTATCGAAGCGCTGCTCTTTCCATGGGTCGCCGTACATGTGGTAGCCGTTGCGCTCCCAAAGCCGGCTGTGTCGTGGTCGAGGAATTCGATTCCTCGCACCCACTTAACCGATTTCCAGGCGTACAAGTGGGGCACAATCAGCCGCAGCGGATAGCCGTGCTCCGGCGCCAGGGGTTGGCCGTCATGGTGGGTGGCGAAGAGCACATTGTCCCGGTCCAGGTCGGGCAGAGGCACGTTGGCGGTATAGCCCTGCTCGGCGTGAACCAGGACGTAGCCGGCCCGTGGCCTGAGCTTCACCAGTTCGAGGACCTCGCGAAATAAAACCCCTTCCCAGCGGTTATCGAAACGGCTCCAGCGGGTGACACAGTGAAAATCGCTGGTCACCTGCGTCTTGGGCAGGCGGTTGAATTCCTCCCAGCTCAGACGGACTGGCTGCTCCACCAGGCCGAAAACGCGGAAATCCCAGGTGGCGGGATCGAAGCGGGGAACGGAGCCATAGTGCAGCACTGGCCACTTAAGAGTAAGCGCCTGGCGTGGCGGCAAGCGCCCCGCCTTCTGCATCTCCTGCTCGAGTTGTTTGCGCTCTTTACCTTCGAAAAGCACAGGTGTTAGACGCGCAATTCGCTGGGGAGATGCAAAGACAAAAGCCAACATCTTCCACGAAAAAACAAAAAGGGCGCCTTCATGGGGCGCTCTTTTTTATCCGCTCAGAATGGTTGGAATTACATCTTGGCGGCCAGCAGTTGACGCAGGCGCAGGCGGGCCTGGTGCAGGCCCAACTGCGATTCCTGCTCGCTCACGCCCAGGGTGCGGGCAATGCGGGCGTGGTCGTAAGCTTCCACATCGTGCAGGAGGAAAATCATGCGCTCAGTTGTCGGCAATTGCACTACGGCGCGCTCCAGATCAACCCGCTTCACGTTGCCGCGGACCGAAGCCACTTCCGTAGTGGCGGCAATGTTTAGCCGCAGAACCCCAATCGGCATCAGCTCGCGAATCTCGCTGAGCAGGATGCGGTCCACTGCTTCCGCGCTGGGAATGTTGCCATTGGCGAAAGCACGAGCGAACACGCTGGAGGAAATCTCTTCCGCCGCCATTTCACTGTCTGTCATCCAGAAGGCGAGCGCGTAAACCCGGTGGCGGTGCTCTTCGTAAGCTTTCTCAAAACGTGCGAGGGATTGCTCCGCGGTAACGGGAAAATGTGCCGTCAACCCGGTAATCTTTGCCTGGTCCAAAGCCCTTGCCATTATTCCCCCTAGTAAAACTTATTGCGGTTTGCTTTCGGCTTCTGTAACCCAGCCTGTACTTTTGCACGTTCCCAGCCACTCCTATAAACCATGAAAAGATTGGCTGTTATTAGTTCAAACACCCGCATTGCATAAAGTTGCACTGCAAAAAATGCCCTTCTTTCAAGGGTCCCCGCTCATAATTGGGTCCTTCTTGCCTGGAGCAAGCTGCAGATAGGACACGAGAAGCGAACAGGGGATATGGCTCGCAAAGCAGGGTGTGGGTATGAAAATACCCACAGTTGGAACCAGGGCGCCGCTAAGGGGCTACGAGGATGCCGACGCCGCCATCGCCTTCTGAAGCAGTTTACGGCTGCGGGCGATCAGGTCGGCTACATCGAATGGCTTCACCAGATAAGAGATGCGGCTTTGCTCCAAAAAGGTTTGTGTCTCACCATCGAGGCTGGAGAAAGTGAAAAGCACCCTGCCCAACATGCCGGGATGGTGTTGGGAAAGCCAGCCATGGATCTGGACCGCGCTCCAGCCATCGGGCATGGAGCCGTTGAGAATCAGGGCGTCAAAGCCACCGTTACCCATTAAAGCGCGCGCCTTTTCGGGGTCGGAGGCAGCCACGACTTCGGCGCCCGCTCCCGCCAGCACCTCGCGCTCGAATTCCAGTACCGCTTCCTCCTCCTCCAGAAGCAGCAAGCGGCCCTGCAGCACCCGTTCGCGGGCGGGCGTCAGGGCGGGGACAGCGATGGGTTCCGGCTTGCCCGCGGCCGGCAGGCGCACCAGCAAGGCTGCTCCGCCCTCGGGCACATTGCGGGCTTCGATTTCGCCGCCGTGCTCTTTCAGGATGCCGTAGCAGATGCTGAGTCCCAGCCCGGTGCCTTTGCCCACCGGCTTGGTGGTGTAGAAGGGATCAAAAATGCGCTTGGGATCGGCGATACCTTTGCCGGTGTCGCGGAAATCCACGCAAACCGCGCCATTCTCGGCATAGACCCGTACCGACAGCACGCCTCCGCGGTCCATTTCGAGCATCGCATCCACCGCATTGTTGATGATATTGAGAAAGACCTGCTCCAGCTGGTGCGGGTCGGCGGTAACCGCGGGAATTTCCTCCGCAATCTCGCGTTGCACCGCGATATTGCCGCGCTTGAAATCGTATTCCCGCAAGGCCAGGCTGTCGTCCACCACCCGCCGAATGTCCACCGGAATCTTCTGCGGCGTGCGCTGGCGGGCGAAGGAAAGCAGGTTCTGCACCAGGCGGTGAGTGCGTTGCGCCTGCTTCAGCAATTTGCGCACAAAATCCAGGCTGCGTTCCTCCAGGGCCTCGCTCTCCAGCAGTTGGGCATAGCCCAGAATCGCGGTGAGCGGATTGTTCAGTTCATGGGCCACGCCCGCTATCAGTTGGCCGATAGCGGACATCTTTTCGCTTTGCAGCAGTTGCTCCTGGGTCCGGCGCAGGTCGTCGTAGGCTCGGGTGGTCTCCTCATAGAGGCGGATTTTTTCGATGGTGGTAGCCAGTTGCCGCCCAATGGCAATCAGGAGCTTTTCGTCGGTAATGTTGAATTCGCGCTCTTTTCGGCTGCTGACGCCCAGCACTCCCATGGGCTGCTCCTGGCTCCACAGGATCACCCACATCCAGGAATGCAGGGCCTCGGCGCGTACGAATTCGGCGACAAACGCGGGCAAGGCTGGCAAATCCCTTTCCGTGATTACCTCGGGGTGGGAGTTGACCAGCATTTGCCAAAATTCTGATGGCAAAGTGGTGGTGGTGGCGGACCGAATTGCGGTCTCGCTGCGGTGGCCCCAGGCGGCGCGCCGCCGCAGCGTGGCAGAGCCGTTATCGGTAAGGTAGACGGAGCCGGTTTCCGCGCCAAACAGGGTCACCAGCTGGCGCAGGGTGAGGTTGAGAATTTCGTCCAGATCGAAAGACTGGGTGGCGATCACCGCGATGGCGTTGAGGGCGTGCAGTTCCAGGTTGCGCCGGCGGATTTCGTCTTCCGCCCGCTTTTTCTCGGTCACATCCAGGAGGAAGCCCTGGTAGCGTTCAATCCCTCCGCCCTGGTTGCGGGTGGCGAAGCTGGTTTCCGAGGCCGCCAGCGAGGCGCCATCTTTTTTCCTCAGCTGCACTTCGAAACTCCGCACGTAGCTGTGGGCCTCGATGGCCCGCAGCAGTTCAGAGCGCTGTTCCGGGGAGGCGTATAGAGCGTCAGCGCTGAGTGCCAGCAGTTCCTGGCGGCTGCTATAACCCAGCATGCCGACCAGGGCATTGTTGCAGTCCAGCAGCTTGCCCTGGTCATCCGCCACGAACACCCCTTCCTGCACCTGCTCGAATAGCTGGCGGTATTTTTCCTCCGCGCTGCGGCGATCGGTAGTGTCGCGAATGATGTGGACCGTACCCAGCTGTCTGCGGCCTTCTTCCCGGTAGGACGAGGTCCAAACGTAGGAGGAGGTCGAAACCAGGGAAAAGCCGCCGAAGCAGGGATCCGCTTCCTCTATCAAATCGCTGGTTCCCCGGCCGCAGTAGGGGCAGCCTTCCCACCGCGCTTCGTTTCGCGGCAGAACTTCCTCGCAGTTGCGGCTGATGACCTCTGCCGGCGTGCGTTCCAGGCGCCGCAGCAGCGCGCGGTTCACCTTCATGATCCGGTTTTGCGCATCGTGCACCAGGATCAAATCCTCCATGGAGTCAAAGGTGCTGATCCACTCCCGCTGCGAGCGCCGGATCTGCCCGAACAGGCGCAGATTTTCCGCCGCAATGCCCAACTGGTTGGCGGTGGATTTCAAAAACGCCATATCGTCGCTGCTGTAATACCGATGTTTGCCGCCCGCCAGGGCCAGCACACCGATAATGGCTTTCTTGCCGCGCACCGGAACCAGCAACAGATGTTCAAAGCCCTGCCGCCGAAGCGCTTCCGCCGTAGGAGAGTCGGTGTCGCGCACCCGCTGCACAAAGGGTTCGCCCGTATGCAGAACGCGGGTGAGAGTCTCATCCATCAGGCGTGAGCGATGGCTTTTCAGAAAATCGAGCGCCAGGCCGACGTGCTGGGTCAAGACCATCTGCTCGCCTTCCAGCACCCGAAACCATGCCGCTCGCGCGCGCATCAACTGCTTCAACTCCTGCAGGGCGACCAGGAGCATGGAGTTGGCGTCCTGGGCCTGGGCAATTGCTGTGGCCAGGTTATTGATCACTCCCAGGCGCAGCGTGCGCAGCCGGGATTCGTCAAACACGATCATCAGCATGCTGACGCCCAGCAACAGGTCAACCGGCAAATCCAGGGCAGGGAACAAGTGGCTTCCCAGCCAACTATCTTTGGGGTGGAGAAGAACCAGGGTGGCAGCCAGAAGCCAGGGTCCTGTCGTCCAACGCGCCCAGGTGTAGCGCAGTAACTGCAGGGCAGCGACCACCGTAATCAGATG
>DATGGJ010000509.1:0-2841 GCA_035308585.1 Terriglobales bacterium | reverse complement strand
AAAAGCAAAAGGGGCGGCTCTGAGCCGCCCCTTTTTTGGCTGGTGCTTCAAATGTTTACAGCGGTTTTACGTTCTCTGCCTGCCAGCCCTTGGGCCCTTTTACGACGTCGAACTGGACCTGTTGTCCTTCCTGCAGGCTGCGAAAGCCGCTGGATTGGATGGCCGAGAAGTGGACGAATACATCTTCGCCATTCTGGCGGCTGATGAAGCCATAGCCCTTCGCGTCGTTGAACCACTTTACAGTTCCTGTTTCCATTGTGTTGCCAATTCCTTTTCTGGTGATTTTTGTTGCGAGATCAAACGCAGGACAGTGCAGGCAGGTGCTATTCAGCGTACTGCTCACAAACCGCTTTCGATCAAACGCAAGTACATTTTATCTCAGAGAAACGATATTTCTGCAAGTATTTGTGGGCGTGGAAGATAGCGCGCCCCAGCCGGCCATTGCAAGTGAATGACAGGGCAAGACTTACATTCAGGCGCACGGAGGTAATTCCCGGATCAGGAAGCACAGAGGCAAGCAATCATCCAGTAAATAAAGGGGCAGTCTGAGTGCCGACTGCGGACCGCTACCGCGGACCGCTAACGTCCCTGGGCGTTGCCCCGCGCGGCCAATTGCCGCAGCACGTATTGCAGAATCCCGCCATGCTTGTAGTAGAGGGCCTCCTGCGGCGTATCAATCCGGACCTGGGCCTGGAACGTAATCTCCTTGCCGTTGGCACGGCGGGCGCGTACGTGTACGACCCGCTGAGGCGGGAATTTGTCAATGATCGGAGCCAGGCCGGCGATTTCGTACGTTTCTTCGCCAGACAATCCCAGCGACTCGGCATCCTGCCCGTCCATATACTGCAGCGGCAGCACGCCCATGCCCACCAGGTTGGAGCGGTGAATGCGCTCGTAGCTTTCCGCAATCACCGCGCGCACCCCCAGCAGCCGCGGCCCTTTGGCCGCCCAGTCGCGCGAGGAGCCGGAACCGTACTCCTTACCCGCCAGTATGATAAGCGGCACTCCCTGGGCGATGTACTTTTCTGACGCCTCAAAGATGGTCATTTCCTTGCCGTCGGGAAGATGCCGGGTGAAGCCGCCTTCCAGATTGGGAACCAGCTTGTTGCGCAGGCGCACATTGGCGAAGGTGCCGCGCACCATCACTTCGTGGTTGCCGCGCCGCGAACCGTAGGAGTTGAAGTCCTTCACCTTTACGCCGTGGGCGATAAGATATTTTCCCGCCGGGCTGTCGCCTTTGATGGAGCCTGCGGGCGAAATGTGGTCAGTGGTCACACTGTGGCCCAGGCTGGCCAGCACGCGCGCCCCCCGAATGTCCTCCACCGCCGGCGGCTGCGCCGGCATGTTCTCGAAGTACGGCGCCTGCTTGATGTAGGTGGAGGCGCTGTCCCAGGTGTAGGTTTGCCCCTTGGGAATGCTGAGCGAGCGCCAGCGCTCGTCGCCGGCAAAAACTTCGCCGTAGCTTTTTCGGAACATGCTGGCCTCCACCGCGCCGTGGATGGCTTCGTCCACTTCCCGCTGCGAGGGCCAGATTTCAGAGAGGAACACGGGCTTGCCCTGGCGGTCGCGGCCCAGGGGTTCGTTCTGCAGGTCAAGGTCAATGCGGCCGGCCAGGGCGAAAGCCACCACCAGCGGCGGCGACATCAGGTAGTTGGCGCGCACCTCCGAATTAATGCGGCCTTCGAAGTTGCGGTTCCCGGAGAGGACGGAAGCCACCACCAGGTTGTTCTCCTCAATCGCTTCCGAGACCTCCGCCGGCAACGGCCCGGAGTTGCCGATACAGGTGGTGCAGCCGTATCCGACCAGATTGAAGCGCAGCTTGTCCAGAAATGGCGTGAGCCCGGCGCGGTCGAGATAATTGCTCACCACCTTGGAGCCGGGCGCCAGCGACGACTTCACCCACGGCGGCACGCTCAGTCCGCGCTCCACCGCCTTTTTGGCCAGCAGCCCGGCAGCCATCATCACCGAAGGGTTGGAGGTGTTGGTGCAGCTGGTGATGGCGGCGATGACCACGCTGCCGTGATGCAGATTCTTCTTCACATCCACCAGCACCGGCTTTTCCGCCGCCGGAGCTTCCGCATCTTCCACGCCCACCGCGGTGGGGCTTCCGCCCTCGCCTTCCCATCGGCCGATAACGCGCAGCGCGTTCTGGGTGGGCACATTGGTTTTGGCCGCGGCCGCAGCCGGCGCCTTGGGCGGCTTGATCAGCTGGGGCAGCGCCTGCTGGAACGATTCGCCGGCCCGGGAAAGGGGCACCCGGTCCTGGGGGCGCTTGGGGCCGGCCAGGCTGGGCTCCACCTTGGCCAGGTCGAGTTCCAGCAGCTCCGAGTACTCCGCCTCCGCAGTCTTCTCAGTGTGGAACAGGCCCTGCTCGCGGCAGTAAGCTTCCACCAGCGCGATCTGCTCTTCGCTGCGCCCGCTCAGGCGGAGATAGCGCAAGGTTTCCGCGTCAATGGGAAAGATGCCGCAGGTGGCGCCGTACTCGGGCGACATGTTGCCGATGGTGGCGCGGTCGGCCAAAGGAAGCGACGCCAGCCCAGGGCCGAAGTACTCCACAAATTTTCCCACCACCCCGTGCTTGCGCAGCATTTCGGTGATGGTCAGCACCAGGTCGGTGGCGGTGGAGCCCTCGCGCAGCTTGCCCTTCAGGCGCACCCCCACAACTTGCGGGATAAGCATGGAAACCGGCTGGCCCAGCATGGCGGCCTCAGCTTCAATGCCTCCCACGCCCCAGCCCAGAACGCCGAGGCCGTTGATCATGGTGGTGTGCGAGTCGGTGCCCACCAGCGTATCGGGATAAGCCTGCGGCCGGGAGCCGTTGGGCTGCACGAACACCACGCG
>DATGGJ010000508.1:0-5383 GCA_035308585.1 Terriglobales bacterium | reverse complement strand
GAGAAGAATTACGGCGGCGACCTTACAAAAGTCCCCAACGTGGTGAACAAGGAAGTCTTTGGAAAATAGCTCTCAGCACCCGGCGCCCGGTATTTCAGTCCAGGCGCCAGGCACCGACCTCTACAATCCACTTGGCCGCTTCACCTGCAACTCATTGATCACCTGCTGCACGTTGGGCACGCTGGAAGCCAGCTGTTGTGCCGCCTGGCGGTCATCGGGCGTGTCCACCTTGCCGGTCAGCGTCAGCACGCCATTCTTGGCCCGGTAGTGAATGCCCTTATCGAGGTGATTGGCTATCAGGACGGCCTGGTATTCCTTCTCGATGGCGGTGTCCACATCGCTGGATATTTTCCGGGCGGCCGATTCCTGGTCCACCGGCTGAACGCTGATCTGGTTGGCGATGACCCGAGTTGGGGCCGCCGCCTTAGCCACGTCCATCGCCCGGTTCTTAGCGTCCGGCGAGTGCACGGTACCGCCCAGGGTTATGAGGTTCTTATCGCGGTCTTCGTCAACCGTAACATTTTGTAAATCAGCCTGTTGCAAGGATTTCTTTACGCTGTCTTTGAGGGCCGGGTTGCTGGAACGGTTGCTGCACCCCAGGGCAAAGAAGATTGCCAAAACCGACAGCGCCACCATCAATCGGGCTGGACGCATAGCTCTCTCCTGAGTTGATCCGGGGAACGTCAAGAGACTCTGATGCTGGCTGGGACATTCAGGAGGGCCGGGGTGAGCCCGGCCAGAAACCCTCAAAACCGGGTCCCGTTTTTCCGAGACGTGGATTGTCGCTGGAGGCGAGAACTGGCAAACCGACAAATGCTCTACTTCACTGCCATGGCGGCCACCATGGAGTGGAACACCTTAATCCCGTCCGTGCCGCCAAGTTCGCGTTCGCTGGCGCGTTCGGGATGCGGCATCATGCCCAGCACGTTGCGGCCTTCGCTGCAGATGCCGGCAATGTTCTCCAGGGAACCGTTAGGATTGCCTTGGCGAGTGATCTCGCCTTCCGGCGAGCAGTAGCGGAAAACAATGCGCTGGTCACGCTGCAGCGCCTCCAGAGTGGGCTGGTCGCAGAAATAATTGCCGTCCATATGCCCAATGGGAATGGTGAGCACCTCGCCCTGGCGGCAGGCATTGGTGAAGGGCGTGTCTGTGGTCTCCACCCGCAGCTGCACCGGTTTGCAGATGTACTTCAGGCCCACGTTGCGCATCAGCGCTCCCGGCAGCAGTCCCGACTCGCAGAGAATCTGGAAGCCATTGCAGATGCCGATGACCAGGCCGCCGCCCTGGGCGAACTTGCGCACCGCCTCCATGACCGGGGCGAAACGGGCAATGGCTCCGGTGCGCAGGTAGTCGCCGTAGGCAAAGCCGCCGGGCACGATGATGGCGTCACAGTTCTCCAGGTCGTGCGACTCGTGCCAAAGGAAGGTGACCGGCTGTTGCGCCACCTGCGAAACCACCCAGTAGGCATCGTGATCACAATTGGAGCCGGGAAACACCAGCACGCCAAATTTCATGAGCTTGGCCTTTCGGGGGATATCTGCTTTCGAGTCTAGCACGAAGAAAAAGGGAAGTGTCGCGCCCGGTCCTGCCGAAGAAGGTCCAACTTGGCCGCTATTGCGTAAAAGCGGAGTGGGGAGCCGACCTGCCGGCATCCAATAGTCATGGAACTCTCAGCCATGGATCTGCGCGAGCACTTGCGGATTACGGGCGGAGCCCTGCACCGCTGGATTGTGGCCCAGACCTACGATGCCCTGATCGTCGGCAGTTTGTGGTACATCGGCCTGAGCATCATCCACGTGCCCTGGGCCCCACTGTGGGCGGTGCTGGGGGCGGTTCTGCAGTTTGTGCCCAATATCGGCCCGGTGCTGGCGCTCATCGGCCCCATCCTCTCGGGCGCGATCAGCGGTGGTGGGATGCGACTGATTTACGTGCTCATCCTCTACGCCGTCATCGTGGTGGTGGACGGCCTGGCGCTGCAGCCGCTGCTGCAGAAGCGCGCCAACCGGGTGCCTATTTGGGCCTCACTGGTCACGCCCATTGTGCTCGGTATCCTTATCCCCTTCTGGGGCGTGCTGATTGCGGCGCCGTTGCTGGCGGTGGTTTACGCCTACAAGGCGCATGTCGCTCCCGGCCGGAGCTAGCGACCAATTGGCTGCGCTTACCATGCTATAATTTGTGCTCGCCTGCACCTTATTGAGGCACCTGTTGCTCTCCCCACGGGCGAACCCTGCGCATTCATAGAAACGAGGTTCATCATGTCTGGCCACTCAAAATGGGCCACAATCAAGCATAAAAAAGGCGCCCTGGACGCCAAGCGGGGCAAGATATTCACCCGCTTGATTCGCGAAATCAGCATGGCGGCCAAGTCGGGCGGCGACCCCGACAAGAACCCGCGCCTGCGCAAAGCCATCAATGATGCCAAAGCGGAGAACATGCCCGCCGACAACATCAAACGCGCCATCCAGCGCGGCACCGGCGAACTTCCCGGCGCCACCTACGAAGAATTCACCCTGGAAGGCTATGGACCGGGCGGAGTAGCGGTTTTGGTGGAACTCTCCACCGACAACCGCAACCGCACGGTCAGCGAAATCCGCCACATCTTCACCAAGCACAGCGGCAACCTGGGTGAAGCCGGCTCGGTGAACTGGATGTTCCATAAGAAGGGGGACATCATCCTGCCCAAGGCGGCGGCCAAGGAAGATGACCTGATGAACATCGTGCTGGAAGCGGGCGGCGAAGATATGCGCGAGGACGGCGACAACTGGGAAGTGCTGACCGATCCGCATGCCTTTGAGCCGGTGATGGAAGCGCTGAAGAAGGCGAATCTGCAGCCCACTACCGCCGAGGTGGCCATGATTCCGCAGAACTACATCAAGCTGGAAGGACCGGCCGCCACCCAGATGATTCGCCTGGTCGAGGCGCTGGACGAGCAGGACGACGTGCAGCATGTGTACTCGAACTTCGATGTGGATCAGAAGCTGCTGGAGGAAGTAGCCAGCTAGGGACAAACCCAGGTTTCGCAGATCGGGCCGCCGTTTCTGGCGGCCTTTTTTGTCGCTCTAAGCATTCAGCCGTCAGCTTTCATCCCGTGAAAAAGGGGGAGTTAGCGCTTGGTTTCTCCACATTCTCTACGGCCAGGGACTAAGTTGATGGCCAAATGCCAGGCGCCAACGCCAAGCGCCAGCGTTGTCGGGCTGAATGGCGAGTGCTGACTGCGGAATGCTAGATTCAGTTGCGGAGCAACAATGAAAAGGGTCACGGCAGTCCTGCTGCTGTGCATGTCGGCCACGGTTTTTGCCCAGGAGCGCCCCGCCGCGGGCAACAACGAACTGGCACTGTGGGCCAGCGGCGGACGCGGCACCACCGGACGCACCGCCGGGACCGGCATCCTCAGTTTTGGGCTGCGCTACGGATGGGTGCTGAGTAAGCCGCACGGTCCGGGACCGTTGCGGGGGCGCTTCGAATACGCGGTGGATGCGGTTCCCGCGACCCTTGTCTTCCAGAACCACACCACCTTTGGCACCGGCATTGATCCGGTCGTACTCAAATGGAACTTTGAGCGCCATGGCCGTTGGGCGCCTTATATGGAGATTGACGGCGGCCTCCTCTTCACCAGCGACCAGGTCCCACCCGGCGTTTCCAACGTCAATTTCACTCCCGGAGCAGCCGTTGGCATCCAGTTCTTCGGCCGCCATTGGAATCCCCTGCTGGCTGTGCGCTATCTGCATATTTCCAATGCGGGACTGAGCACCCCTAACCCGGGCATTAACACGGTGCAGCTCATGGTGGGCCTGAGCCGCTTCTTTCGTTAATTCGGCAGGGTGGTTCTTCTCGGACGTTGTCTGGTCAACTGTATTGGGAGCGGAAAATTGTCCTGCCTGAGCAACTCTCTCCGTTGCACTCGACCCAAATACTAGTAGGTTTCCCGTCACCCGGGGCAGAAGCGGCTGGAGCGCCTGCATCGATTCCCATGCGTGACCGATGGTGAAAACCAGGAGCAGCTATGAAGAATTTTCTGGTGGGGTTGGGCGTGACCGCGGCAGTGCTGTTGCGTCAGCGCGGCCAGAGCACAGGACGGAACACCTCGCGAATGTCCCCTGCACTTGCCGGTCCGAACGGGCGGAGCGAGCGCCGCACGAACTCAGCCACCCGCCGACCCAAAAAGCCGGGAGAGCGCCGGGAAATGGTTGCGGCTGCCGAAGTATCCGCCAGCAGGCCAGAGCCGGCGTCCGCGAAATCCGCGGAAGAGGTGCTTAATACGGCCACACGGCAGCAGTTGCTTTCGGTGTACGGCATTGGCCCGGTGCTTGCCGACCGCATCATCCAACACCGCCCTTACGCGGCAGTTTATGACGTCGTGAAACAGGGAATCATTCCGGAAAGCTTATTCATACAACTCAGAAAACATCTGCTGGATCGCGAGCGCGCCTGAAGCGCTGTCCAGCCACAGAACAGGGAGGATGGTTTGCCATGCCCGTACTACAGAGTTCAGTGAAGGTAGCCACGAAGCACATGCCCAAGATAATCTCGCCCAAAGCTCACGCCGTGCTCGACTACGTGACGGCGGGAACCTTCCTGGCCGGGGGAATTCTGCTGCTGGCGCGCCGGCGGGATAAGCGCGCCGGCATCAGCGCTCTGGTTTGTGGCGTGGCGGAGACAGTGACCAGCCTGTTGACCGATTATCCCGGCGGAATTGCCGGGCTGATCCGCTTTCCTGTCCACGGCAAGATTGACATGGGGCTGGCGGCGATGACGGCAACCCTGCCCGAGTTCATGGATTTTGCCGATGGTCAAGACATGGGCTTCTTCCGCGCTCAGGCGCTGCTGATCACGGCCAATGCCGGGCTGACGGATTTCGGACAGGGCCGCAATTATGAGGAAGCGTGGGACTCTGATGCGGCATAGACAGCCCGCCGGTGCAGTAGCTCATCAGTACTCCGGGCCGGTATAGATAGGCAGCGAGGCGCAAGCGCCTTTGATGAGCTGTTGTTGGGCCGTGGTTAGAAATTCAAACTCAAATCCGTAGCGGAACATGGTCTTGTTGCGCACCACGGCGGTAGCGCGCAGTTGTCCCCCGGGAAGCTGGATGAGCAATTCCACGGTCTCGCCGGAAGATAACTGCTCAGGCAGAATGAGCGAAATTCCCGACTCGCTGATTTCCAGGGCGATGCCCGGAATCATGGTACCCGTCCCCGCGCGCCGCCATAAATGCAGCGGGATAGCCAGATGGTGGCGGGGATGGCGACGATGAGCGGAATGGCCTGCGGATACTGCGTTGTCTGATTTCCCTGAATGCAACATTGTACTGGACTCCCTGCCCGTTCCGTCCCGCGTTCCGACTTCGCCGTTCCCTGGGACCAGAATTGTAAGTGAATGTCGTGAC
>DATGGJ010000507.1:0-7637 GCA_035308585.1 Terriglobales bacterium | reverse complement strand
TCCGGGCCGGCAGGATCGGGCTGAAAGTTGGACATGATGTTCAGCATTTCCAGCGCGGCCATGCCCTGGCCGTTGGGCGGGAGCTCGTACACGCGCCAGCCGCGGTACTCAATGGAGACGGGGTCCACCCACTCCGCCTTGAACTCCGCCAGGTCGTCAGCCTGCATGGTGCCGCCGGCGTCGGCTGAGGTCTTGAGGATGGCTTGGGCGATGGGACCACGGTAGAAGGCGTTCGCCCCCTGCTCGGCCACCAGCCGCAGCGCCTTGGCCACGTCTGGATTGACGAACATCTGGCCGACTTCGGGAACCTTGCCGCTGGGCAGGAAAGCGCGGCGGGCCTCGTCATTCTCAAACACCGATGCGCCGCGCCGCCAGTAACCATGCACCAGTTCGGCGACGGGGTAGCCATGCTCGGCATAGTAGATGGCGGGGCCAAAAAGCTCTTTCCAGGGCAGGCGTCCGAAGCGTTGGTGGGCCTCGCTCCAGCCTTCGACCGCGCCGGGCACAGTCACGCTGTTGATGCCGTGCTGCGGCATGGAGGTGATGCCGTGCTGCTTCAGATATTCAATAGAAAGGCCGCGCGGCGCCCAGCCGCTGGAGTTCAGGCCGTAAAGCTTGCCGGTTTTGGCGTCCCAGTAAATGAGGAAGAGGTCGCCGCCCATGCCGTTCATCATGGGCTCGGTAACGCCCAGAACGGCGTTCGCCGCAATGGCAGCGTCTACCGCCGAGCCTCCGCGAGCCAGGATCTGCGCGCCGGCTTGCGAGGCCAGGTACTGACTGGTGGCCACGATGCCACGGTCGGTGATAACCATGGAGCGGCCGTAGGAGCGGTCCTGAGCAAGGCCTTCGAATGTCATAGCCACTATCAGCGCGAACAGCAGGATGCAGCGCACCATTGTGCCTCGCAAACGGCAAAAGTGGAAAGCTTGCGAATGTACACCGGCAACCGAGGTGGGGACAACTAGGGCCAGTTTCACCACAGAGGATGCAGGCGGGGCGCCGGCGCCACAAAGTACGTGGTAGCATTTCGCGGTTATGAGAAAGACGCTGAGAGCGGTGTTGGCGGCAGTTGCGCTGTGTGGAATGGCCATGGCGGCAAACGCGCCCGCTCCCGATTTCAAGCTGGAAAAACTGGGCGAGGGAGTGTGGGCGGCGATCGGCAGTGACAGCGGCAAAGCCGGAGCCAACGCCGGATTCGTGGTGGGCGAGGATGGGGTCGCGGTCATTGACACCTTCGAAGATCCGGGAGCGGCCAAAGACCTGCTGGCCGAGATTCGCAAAATCACGCCTCTGCCCATCCGCTTCGTGGTCAATACCCACTACCACCTGGACCACGTGAACGGCAACGACGTGTTTGCCGCGGCGGGAGCGACAATCCTCGCCCAGCGCAATGTGCGGGCCTGGATGCGCACCGAGAACCTGAAGTGGTGGGGCGACAACATCAAGCCGGAAGTTAAGGCGCGGGTGGAATCGCTCAAGCTGCCCGACGTGGTTTACGACCAGGGAGTGGACCTGTATTTGGGGTCGAGGAAAATTGAAGTTCGCTCTTATCCCGGGCACACAGGCGGCGACTCCATAGTCTACGTGCAGGACGCGGGAGTGGTGTTCTGCGGCGACCTGTTCTGGAACCGCCACATTCCCAACCTGATTGATGCCACCACAAAAGCATGGATTTCAACTATGGACACCCTGGTCGGATATGGAGCGGGCAAGTTCGTGCCCGGACATGGCGAACCAGGGACAGCGCTGGACATGAAGGCTTTCCAGCAATACCTGGTGGATCTGCGGGCCGCGGTGGCCCAGGCGCAGTCTGCGGGCACGAGGGAAGATGCGCTGGTGCAGGCCGTGCTGCCACAAATGCGGGCCAAGTACGATGGCTGGGGATACTTCAAGGAATTCGCCAAATCAAATATCCAGCAGACGGCCGACGAACTGGCGGGCACAAAGCGGCGCCCCCAGCCGGCAGAATCCGCCACATCAGCTACGCCCACAGTCCCTTATCTGCCACTAAAGGTGCGGCTGGGCGAGAAGGCGCCCGATTTCAGCTTGCCGGCAACCGACGGAAGCATGGTGCGGCTTTCGGCGTTCCAGGGACACCCGGTTTTGCTGGATATTTATGAAGGATTCTGGTGACCCTACTGCATGATGGAACTCGGTGAGTTCACGAAACACTACAGGGAGTTCCAAGCGGTCCATGCGAGTATTCTGGCGATCAGCACCGATCCCATGGAAGAGGCGCGCTGGACAAAGGAAAAAGTTGGCACGCCGTTCCCGGTGCTTTCGGATGCGAAACGCGAGGTCTTGACGCTCTATGGCACGCGCTCGCTCTCGACGTTTCCATCGCCGGACGGAGGACTATATAACCACGCGACTTTGATCCTGGTGGACAGGAACGGCGTTATTCGCTGGATCTACCGCAACGCGGATTACCGCGTGCGCGCCACCGTGGCTGATGACCTGGAGCACATCAAACAGCTGCGGTAATGGAGGATGTGATGACACGACGCGAGGTGGGCAAAGCAATAGGCTTAGCGGCATTTTCCGCCGCGGGGCTGAGCGAGCTTTTGCAGGCGCAGAGGACGGCCGCCGGTAAGAAGGGCGGGGATTCGATTGGCGTTAAACGGCTGTTCGAGCAGGCGGTGCCGGACATTGGCGGCAAGGAAGTGCGTCTGGTTCTGCTCACTGTGGAGCCGGGGGGCACCTCGCAACCGCATCGGCACACGGGGCCGGTGTTCGCCTATGTGCTGGAAGGCACGATTCAAAACCAGGTGGATCCGGAGCCGCTCAGGACCTACCACGCCGGGGACATTTTTTACGAGCCCACCATGCATGTGCATCGCGCGCTGACCAACCTGAGCAAGACCAAGCCGGCAAAGATTCTGGTATTCGAGATTGGGGAGAAGGGGAAAGACTTCACCGTGGGCGCGAGCTAGCCCTTTTCATCACAGAGGACACCAAGGACTTCTAGGTTGCGATTCCCCGCTGGCACCCGGGTCCATTTCCACACGAGGTCTGTGGTAGTACGCGCGAGATGCTTCGGGCCGGAAGGCCCTCCGCATTACGAAGGCGTGCTGGCGGCGGGACGCCGCCAAGACTGCCGGCGAGACGCCGGCGCTACATCGCGGGTGGGGCGCCCGCGCCACAAAGTACGCGGTAGTGCGCCTCAACTTCCTGTACTTTGTGGTTATGCTCTTAAATTCGTTTTGGAGATAGGCAGCTCGCGGATGCGCTTGCCGGTGGCGGCAAAAATCGCGTTGCATAGCGCCGGGGCAAAGGGCGGCACACCGGGTTCGCCTACGCCAGCAGGAGGCGCGGAACTCTCTACGATGTAAATGTTGTTCTCGCGCGGAGCCTCGTTAATCCGGGCCACCGGGTAATCGTTGAAGTTGGACTGCTCGATGGCGCCATTCTTGGCGGTAATTTCACCCATCAGCGCCAGGCTGGCGCCGAAAACGTTGGCCCCCTGGAACTGGGCGCGCGTAATTTCCGGATTAACCACCAGGCCCGCATCGAGCGCCGTGTCCACACGGGGAATATGCACCTCGCCTTGCGGCGTAACTTCCACTTCAACCACGGAAGCAACGTAAGTCACAAAGCTGCGGTGCACGGCAATGCCCAGGCCTCTTCCCTTGGCCAGCCTGCGCGTTCTCCAGCCTGACTTCTCGGCCACCACTTCCACCACCTTGCGCAGGCGGGCAGTATCAATGGGAAACTTCTGGTAGTCGGCGTTGTAATTCGGATACTTCGTCGCTTTCAGATCGAGAATGCGCTGGCGGCCGAGCAGGGCCAGCAGATACTCGACCGGATCGCGGCCCGCGTTGTGCGCCAATTCGTCCATGAACGACTGCACGGCAAAGGCGTGATAGACGTTGGCTACAGAGCGCAGCCAGCCGATACGGACATGAGCCACGGCGGGGCCGTTTTCCACCCGCAGGTTGGGAATATCGAAGGGAATGTCGGTAAAGCCCATGCCCATCTCGTCGTCACCGCCGTAGGTGGCGCTGGCGTCGAAAGTGGAAGGAATGGGAGTAAACACGGAACGCTGCAGCCAGGCGGTAGGCATGCCCTTCTCATCCACCGCAGCTTTCATGTACATGGCGGCGACGGCATGGAAGTAATCGAACTTTATGTCGTCCTCGCGGGTCCATACCACCTTGACCGGACGGCCCACTTTTTTCGAGAGCAGCGAGGCCTCGACAATGTAGTCGGGCATGGACTTACGGCCAAAGGCGCCACCCAGCAAGGTAACGTGGCAGATCACGTTTTCTTTGGCAATCCCGAGCGCCTTGCTGACCGCGTCCTGGGTGGCCTGCGGGTCCTGGGTGGGGGCCCAGGCGGTGAGCTTGCCATCGCGAAAATCGGCCACCGCAACCGGAGGCTCCATAGAGGCGTGTGCTAAAAGCGGCACATAGTAGTCGGCTTCCAGAACCTTGCCCCCCTTGGCGAAGCCAGCCTCCACGTCGCCTTCATTGCGCACTGCCTTGCCCGGCTTGCGGGCCGTGGCCTGCATCTCCTTTTTGAATTCGTCGGAGTTGAACACGGCGTGCGGGCCGTTGTCCCAGGTGATGTTCAGCTTCTTGCGCCCCTGGAATGCGGCCCAGGTGTTGTCGGCGAGGACGGCCACGCCGCCCAAGGCCTGGTACTCGTGCGGTGGCTTGAAAGTGTCAATGGGAATTGTCTGGCGGACTCCGGGTACTTGCAGCGCAGCCTTGTCGTCGTACGACTTGATTTTGCCGCCCAGCACGGGGGGATGCTCCACCGAGGCATAGATCATGTTGTCCATGTGGGCGTCCATGCCGTAGACAGCCTGCCCCGTTACAAGGTGGCTAAGGTCGTAGCTGACCATGCCCTTGCCTATATAGCGCCAGGCGCTGGGGGGCTTGAACTGCAGCTCTTTCTTGTCTGGAACCGGCAGCTTGGCGGCGGCCATCGTCAGCTCGCCGTAGCCGAGCTTGCGGATGGGCGAGGCGTGCACAATGTTGTGCAGGTCGGCGCGGCATTCGCTCTCGGGCACGTTCCACTGCTGGGCGGCGGCGCGGGTGAGCATGAGGCGGGCGGTGGCTCCGGCCTCGCGCATGGCGTCATAGAACTCACGTATGGACTGCGAACCATCGGTTTCCTGTGAGCCGTAGCGGGCGTCGCCGATGGCTTGCTCGATCTTCACCCGCTTCCAGTCGGCATCCAGTTCGTCGGCCAGAACCAGTGGCAGCGAGGTGCGGATGCCGGTGCCCATTTCCGAACGATGCGCCACGATGTAGACGGTGCCGTCCGTATCTATGCCGAAGTACACGCTGGGGTGCAGGGTGGAGCGGTCCGCATGGGTGCCGGAATATCCAGCGCCTTCCGCCAGCAGTCCACCGGGAAGAAAGCGCACGCTGAGCACCAGGGCGCCGGTGGTGACCATGCCCTTGAGGAAACCGCGGCGGCTGAGATTAAGAATGTCGCTCATGCCCGTTCTCCGGCGGCTGCTTTGATGGCGGCGCGAATGCGATTGTAGGTGCCGCAGCGGCAGATGTTGCCCGACATGGCCTCTTCGATCTGCTGGTCGGTTGGCCGCGAAGTACCGTTCAGCAGGGCAACCGCCTGCATAATCTGCCCGGACTGGCAATATCCGCACTGGGGAACGTTGTGCTCCATCCAGGCTTTTTGCACCGGATGCAGTCCCGCCGATGAAATGTGCTCGATGGTAGTTATGTTGCTGCCGGCGAGCGCGTCCATGCGGGTGACGCAGGAGCGGATGGCTTTGCCCTCGCGATGCACGGTGCAGGCGCCACACAGCGCCATGCCGCAGCCGTACTTGGTGCCGGTCAAACCCAGGATGTCGCGCAGGTACCAGAGCAGCGGCATCTGGGGATCACCATTGTATGAGCGTTCAACTCCGTTGACCTTCAGGCGGATCATAGTGTCCTCGAGAGCGGGAAACAGTTCCGCGCCAATTGTGCCACGGACAAGGCGGTTGCGCCCAACAAAAACCTTGCTATAATCGCGCAACGTTAGAGAGAGCGCTTCGGACTGTCAAGTGGAATGCCCCGCCGCAGACCGGGACCGGCATTTTCTTCCGCCGCCCAGATTATTTTTCACCACAAAGGACACGAAGGAACCCAGAGGCAACGCCCGGTTCACGGTGGGTCCAGTGAGTCAGATGACGGCGACTTTCGCGGTTGCGCACGCGAGATGCTTCACGGCTAAAGCCGTTCAGCATGACGCCTTCAACGCTATCGAGCCGACCGGCGAATTCCTAACAGCCCCGATGACAATGGTGCTAAAGCAACCCTATGGCCGCCGATAAGGACCGCGCAGCGTACGACCGTTATTTGGGGATGCAGCGGCCCATCACGCGGCGCGACTTCCTCAACGGCATGGCGCTCGCCATAGGTGCAACTCTTCTGCCAAAACATGCTCTGGGCGAAAGCAGCACACTGGAGGCGCAGGACCGCCCGGGCTACTACCCGCCCACGCTCACCGGAATGCGGGGCAGCCAACCCGGCTCCTTCGAAGTCGCGCACAGCCTGCGCGACGGCACCTTCTGGCAGAGCGCGGGAGAGGCGCGGGACACGGGCGAGTCGTACGACCTGGTGGTGGTGGGCGGAGGGATCAGCGGCCTGGCGGCGGCACACTTTTTTCGAGAGCGGGCGGGTGAGAGCGCCCGCATTCTGATTCTGGAAAACCACGACGATTTTGGCGGGCACGCCCGGCGCAACGAGTTCCACCTGGGCGGGCGGCTGCAGCTGATGAACGGCGGCACCATGCTGATTGACAGTCCCACGCCTTACAGCGCCCAGGCCGACGGCCTGCTCAAGAAGCTGGGCATTGACCCGCCGCGGCTGGCGGCGCGCTGCGATGATCCCAGGCTATACCGTTCCCTGGGGCTGGGGCCGGCGGTCTTCTTCGATAAGGAGACGTTCGGCGAAGACCGGCTGGTGGCGGGCGAACCCGCGGGCGACTGGCGGGGCGGCGGGAAAAGCAGCTTGACGTGGAAAGAGTTTCTGGCGCGAACGCCGCTGGCTCCGCAGGTGCAGCGCGACATCGAGCGCATCCAGCAAGGGAAAATTGACTACCTGCCGGGGCTGACTTCGGCGCAGAAGAAGGACCGGCTCTCGCGCATCAGCTACAGGGATTTTCTGCTGACGCTGGTTAAGGCCGACCCGGGCGTGATTCCCTTCTACCAGACTCGCACCAATGGCGAGTGGGGCGTGGGCATTGACGCCGAACCGGCGCTGGACTGCTGGGCACTGGGCCTGCCGGGATTTCAGGGGATGAGCCTGGAGGCCGGGGCGGCGCCGCGCATGAGCTACACGGCGGCGGGCTATGCCAACGGCGGGTCCTACAGATTTCATTTTCCCGACGGCAATGCCACGATTGCCCGCCTGCTGGTGCGTGACCTGATTCCGGCGGCGGTGCCCGGCCTGACTGCCGAAGACGCGGTTACGGCGAAGGTGGACTACAAGCGCCTTGACCATTCAGGTTCGCCGGTGCGGCTTCGGCTGAACAGCACCGTGGTGCGAGCGCGCAACCTGGCGGATGCGGCCTCCGCCCGCGAGGTGGAAGTTACCTATGCCAGCGGCAAGCAGGTGTTCACGGTTCGCGGCAAAAACTGCGTGCTGGCCTGCTGGAACATGGTGATTCCTTACCTTGTC
>DATGGJ010000506.1:0-4013 GCA_035308585.1 Terriglobales bacterium | reverse complement strand
AATCTGCAAATCATCAATCTTACCCGCCGCGCCCAGGCCGAAGTGCGCGCGCATGTCGCTGTTGGAATCGTAACTGGAGCCGCTGCGCACTTCATCCACCAGTGTTCGCTTACCCACTTTCACCGTGATGCGTGCGCCTATGCCGTCGCGGTTGGAAGTTGTGCCCACGGTTTTAATTTCAATCCAGTGATTGCCATTGTGAACCTGGTTCACCAGCAGGCTGGGGCGGGCGTTCATGTTGCTGATAACCGCCGCCAGCTGGCCGTTGTTCCATAAATCGCCAGTCGCCAGGCCCCGGCCGGACCAGCGCGCGGTAATGCCGGGCCCGGCGCTGGAGGAAATGTCGGTAAACGTGCCGTTGCCGTTGTTGTGGTAGAGAATCCGCGGCTCTTCGTAGTTGCTGCCCAGCTTGTACTTGTCCACCTCGGGATAGACGTGGCCGTTCACCAGCAGCAGGTCGGGCCAGCTGTCGTTATCGAAATCGAAAAACATGGTTCCCCAGCCCAGATACTGGGTGTGCAGGCCGATGCCGGCGGGAAAGGTGGCGTCGGAAAACGTGCCATCCCCGTTGTTGTGATACAGGGTGGAGGTGTCGTCGGAGAAATTGGTTTTGAAGATGTCGAGATTGCCGTCGCCGTCGTAGTCGGCAACGGTGGAACCCATGCCCGCCTGGGCGCGCCCATCCTCGTTAAAGGCGGCGCCGGCCACCACGGCCACGTCGCTGAAGGTGCCGTCGTGATTGTTGCGGTAGAGAATGCTGGGAGTGCTGTCGCAGGCCACGTAAATGTCGGGCCAGCCGTCGTTGTCGTAATCGAGAGTGGAAACGCTGAGCGAGTAGTAGCCGGCGGACTGGTCAATGTGCGACTTGGCGCTCACGTCCTCAAAGGTGCCATCGCCGCGATTGTGGTAGAGAATGTTTTTGGACGCCTTCAGGCCGCGGGGACCGCACATCACGGGCACGCCCTTCCACAGGCAGGTGGGCCGGTCACCGGGCTTGGGCGCGTTGGCCAGGTCGAAATCCACGTAGTTGGCGACCATCAGATCGAGCTTGCCGTCGCGGTCGTAATCCACGAAGGCGCAACCCGAACCCCAGGCTTTACCCGTGCCGGCCACGCCGGCTTTTTCCCCTACCTCGGTAAAGGTGCCGTGGTTGTTGTGGTACAGGCGGTTCTTGCCGTAGTAGGTGACGTACAAATCTTCCCAGCCGTCGTTGTCGTAATCGGCCACGCACACGCCCTGTCCCCAGCCGGGCGCACCCGCCAGTCCCGCCTGCACGGTAACGTCGGTAAAAGTTCCATCATGATTATTGCGGTAGAGGTGGTTGGTGGGCCCCTTGCCCGCGGGGAAGCCGGCCAGGGTGGTGCCGTTGACGATGAAGATGTCGGGCCAGCCGTCGTTGTCGTAGTCGAAAATGGCCACGCCGGTGCCGGTGGTCTCAATGATGTACTGCTTGGTCTGAAGGCCGCCGAAAACGTCCTGCATGGTCAATCCCGCCGTTTCGGCGACGTCGGTGAACCAGGCGCTTCGGGGCGGTTGGGGCTTGGCTTGCGGTTTGGCGTTCTCGGCGATAGCGCCGGGCGGGCAGCACATGGCCCCGCTTGCCAGCAGGAGTAAAAGGCCGCGAAGGCGGGAGTACAGGGCCGGCGACATCGTTCCGCCTACTATGGGGGCGGATCGCGCGGCGGGTCAAGCGCGGGGGCAAGCCTGGAAAGTGTGCCGCAATGCGGCATACCCGCGTTTACAGGGGAGCGCCTTTTTCTGATATCGTTTTTGTCTGCCAAGCCTACCCCAGGGATTTCCCAGCGTGCCTCCAGTCGCGGCCCCAAGCCGTTTGCCAAAGCTGCTGCGGCTGGGTGTTTGCGCGCTTTGGCTGATTGCCGCGGCCTGGGGGCAAAACAGCAGCGCCGCCCAGCGCGCCGCCGCCGCTTACAGCCGCGGCGTAGCCAGCGCGCATAAAGGCGACCTGGCGGAAGCGCGCCGCGCCTTCCAGCAGGCCGCTCGCCTCAGCCCGCAAATCGCGGAGATCCACGCTTCGCTGGGACAGGTGCTGCTGCAACAGGGGGAAGTGGACCGGGCCGTGGCGGAATTTCGCAAGGCCATCAGCCTGAAACCCGCTTTGCCGCAGGCGCACACCGATCTGGGAAGCGCGCTGCTGGCGCGCGGTGAGGTCCAAGCCGCCATGACCGAGTTGCGCCGCGGGGTGCAACTGGCTCCGGCGGATGCGGAGGCGCGCCGGCAACTGGCGCTGGCCCTGAGCGCACAGGGCGACTCCGGCATGGCCCTGGATGAGATGAGCCAGGCGTCGCGCCTGGCCCCGCAGCGCGCCGACTTGCACGACTCCGTGGGAGTGCTGCTGGCGCAGGAGTCGAAATACGACAAAGCCATCATCGAGTTCCGGGAAGCGCTGCGCCTGCAGCCCGAATATGAGCCGGCGCATTTTCACCTTGGGGCGGCGCTGTGGAAGCTGGAGGAGGGGGGCAAGGCCGCGGCCAGCCTGCGGGAGGCGGTGCGCCTGAACCCCCAGGACGCCGGCGCCTATTTCTATCTGGCCCAGGTGCTGGAGGCCCAGGGCGACGCGGCCGGGGCGATGCAGGCTTCGCGGCAATGCGCGCGGCTGAAGGCGGACTGGGCGCCGGCCCAGACGCAACTGGGGCTTCTGGCCCAGAAGGCGGGCGAACCCGATGAGGCCCAGGCGGCGTTCCGGCGGGCGGTAAAGCTGGCCCCGGAAGACGCGGATACCCACAATAATCTGGGCATAGCATTGCTGCAGCGCGGGGACGCTGATTCAGCCATGGCGGAATTTCGCACCGCCATGCGCCTGCGCCCCCAGGACAGCGGATACAGCAAGAACCTGGGGGCCGCCTTTCTGCAGAAGGCGGATTTTGCCGCCGCCGCCTCCCAGTTCGAAGCCGCCCTGCGCCTCGCTCCCGATGACGCCCAGCTGCACTATGACCTGGGCCTGGCCTATAAGCTGAGCGACCGCTTGCCGCAGGCGATCGCGGAATGGAAAACGGCGCTGCAGCTGGATCCCAATCTGCCCGACACCTACTACACCCTGGGAGTGACCTACTGGCAGGAAGGAAAATTTCCTGAAGCGGAACAGCAGCTGCGGGGCGCGGTGCGCGCCAAGCCCGGCTACGCCGAGGCCTACTACACCCTGGGGGCGGTGTTGCGGCAGGAAAAAAAGCTTCCGGAGGCCGCGGACGCGCTGCGCCAGGCCATCCGCCTTCAGCCCGACTTCCTGGGGGCGCACAGCGTGCTGGCTTCCGTGCTGCGCGAGGCCGGCGACAGCGCCGGGGCCGCTGCCGAGGCCCGGGCCACGGCGGAAATCATGAAACAGCAAACCAGCCTGCAGGGCGCGGTGTTCGCCACCAATTCCGGCACTCGCCTGCTCAACGCCGGCGACCTGGACGGCGCCATCGGCCAGTTCCAACACGCTATTCAGCTCTCCGCCGGTTACGCGCCGGCGCATTTGCAATTGGGACAGGCGCTGGCTCGAAAAGGCGAACCGGCGCTAGCGCGGCAGGAGTTCCAGAAAGCGAAACAACTGGACCCGCAGCTGCAAGTTCCTAAAATGTGAAGAGTTAGAAGGCTAGGCAGGCTAATTTTTCCGTCCATGAGTATTGACACTCCGCTAGCTTGTGATAGCGTAATTCACTGCACATAGGTGTGTGACTTGTATCACGCGCCGGTGTGATACCGCGTGCTCTCGCGCTCGCTCCCCATCTGCAGAGACGAGAGCAATCCCAGTGCGGCGGATCGCGAATTTTGCGACCGGTGGTTTCGGCTCCTGTGTTGCGGTTGTGGTGAACCTGGAAGCTGGTCCTCTTCGGCTCTGAACGTCGAACGTACTTCCCGGGCGCAGTCCAACCCGGGGCGACGCCACGCAGTAACAACACTTTGGGGGAGGCCCGCAATGAGGCGCTGTGCCCTGCTGTTTGCTGCGTTTTTCTGTCTTGTTTCCTTCCTGCCCGAAACAGCATCAAGCCAGGCGGTCTATGGCAGCATTTTCG
>DATGGJ010000505.1:0-19858 GCA_035308585.1 Terriglobales bacterium | reverse complement strand
AGACAAGACGCTGCTCCAGTTCATCCGTGACGCGTTCCAGTCGCCGCACCGCACGCGCCACCTCGTCATCCCGGCTGGCGCTATCCTTGGTTTGTATGGGTTTTTCATTTTGGCAACACTCTCTCCCAGCTAAAATTTCTCTCCCCCACCCTGCAATGGCGTACGGGCACTCGTTGCAGGTCGCCTGTCTTAGGGTCGCGATATTCGAACACATCGTCGGCAACGAATCCGGACTGAGTAAATAATTTGCTCACTTGCCACCTCCGCGAAACACGCTAGATACAAAGGTGTTCGCAGTGCTTGCCCGAGCACTTCGGAGTGTGGCTGGAAACTGGCGCATCTCACGCCGGTAGCATTGGGCGGCAGAGGTGCTCTCGCCAGCTACCCATCCCCGGTTATCGAAGCCCATTTCACTCGATTTCTGTCTCCCTCCAACATGCTCGTTGCCCCTGCCGAATTAGCGGCCTAGCGGAAGTTCCCGCTTTCCTCGCCGGTTACCGTTCCAATTGTGAAAATCCGGTTGAATCGTAAAACGCGCTACGAACGCGATAGACCGTATAAACGAGGCTTCACCGATATTAACCGGTATATGCCTTAAATGATTGATTGCAAATGGGTTCTATTAACCTACCTTAACCCGTCTAAACCCGTATAAGTCACAATTTAGGCCCTTTCACGGCGGTAACGGGGGTTCGAATCCCCCCGGGGACGCCAGATTTCCCTTCTCTCGCCCGAAAGCTGCCACCACAATCCAATCGCGCGGCATGGCTTTGTGTTCTGCATCAAACCATCATGCGACTTCAGAGAATTTTGTCCGCGCTGGCGGCCGGCAGCTTGGCGCTCGTCCTGACCGGCTGTTTCAGCTGTTCCGTCAAGCAGAACCCACAGCAACTCAAGGAGAAAACTGCGGAAACCACGGCCGCGTTGAAACGTGACGCCAAAGCGGTGGCCTCGGGCGTGCGGGAGGGCTGGAGCCGGGACAAGCCTTTGGACCTGAATCACGCTTCCAAGGCACAACTGGAGAGCCTGCCGGGAATCACTCCCGCAACTGCTGACCGCATCATCGCTAACCGGCCATATGACAAAGCCGACGAGCTACTGAGGCAGGGAGTGGTTTCACGCCGCGAGTACGCGAGGATTTCGGAGTTGGTAACGGCGAGGAAGTAGCTGTTTTCACCTCCCAATTCCGGTCCTTCAGCCCTAACATCAGCTCCAGGCTGAGCCTCGGCTGCCTATAATTTGGGACATGAGTTCCCCCTCCCGTGGGCCGTCCGCGCCCCAGCAATTCGAAACCGAGCGGCTGCGCGCCTATCGCCTGCAGCCGGAGCATTTTGTCCTGCTCCTGGCCATGCATCAGGACCCGGTGACCATGGCCACCCTGGGCGGGGTGCGCTCGGAGGAGCAGACCCGCGACTATCTGCAGCGCTTTCTGGCGCATTGGGACGACAACGGATTCGGCATGTGGCTGCTCTATAACCGGGAGCAGCAGTTCGTGGGCCGGGCGGCGCTGCGGCGCATGGAATTGGGCGGGCAGGTCGAGGTCGAAGTAGGTTGTGCCTTGCTGGCCCCCTTTTGGAGGCTGGGCCTGGGCAACGAGATTGTCACCGCGCTCGTGGAAATCGCCTTTAAACGCCTTGAGTTACACGATCTGGTCGGATTCGCGCTCCCCCATAACCGCGCTTCCATCCGTATCCTCGACAAGCTGCGGTTTCGCTACGAAAAGGATGTCGAATATGCGGGGCGGCGGCACGTGCTTTATCGCCTCACCCCGGAACAGTCCGCGCCGTCCTAGCCGCCCCCAATATCGCTTGTGGTTTTCGCCGGGCGTTTGCTGCTAACATCGGCTCAACGCGATGCCCTTAACCGCGCGAAAATTGAAGCGAAGCATAGGCCAGTCAGCCGCGCGCGACGGCCACCGGGGCGAGCTGCGCCAGCTGGTGATCATCAGCGGCATGAGCGGCTCGGGCAAGAAGACGGTCATCAACACCTTCGAGGATCTGGGTTTCTATTGCGTAGACAATCTGCCGGTGGACTTGATCCCACGCTTCGCGGAACTGGCGCGGCATTCCGTGGACATCGAACGCACTGCCATCGTGGTGGACGTGCGCGAAGGCGAAGGTCTGGATAAGCTGCCCGTCATCCTGAAGTCGGTGCGGCAGGTGCTGCCCACCACCATAATCTTTCTTGAGGCCGATGACCCGGTGCTGCTGCGGCGCTACAGCGAAACCCGGCGCCCCCATCCCCTGGGCACGGATGAGCCGGTCAAAGCCGCGCTGCAGGCTGAACGCAGGCGCCTGCAACCCATTCGGCGCATTGCTGACCTGGTCATTGACACTTCCAAGTTTAACGTTCACGAGCTGCGCGCCCACGTCATGCAGCGCTTTCAGCCCGATTCCACCGGCAAGAACATACTGGTTTCCTGCGTCAGCTTCGGCTACAAGCAGGGCGTGCCGGATGAGGCCGACCTGGTGTTTGACGTTCGCTTCCTGCCCAACCCGCACTTTGTGCCCGAATTCCGTCCCTACAGCGGCCGCCACCCCAAGGTGGCCAAGTACATCCGTTCTTTTCCCCAAACCCAGGAATTCATCAAGCGCATTTCCGACCTCCTGATTTACCTGCTGCCGCACTACCTGCGGGAAGGGAAGAGCTATCTGACCATTGCCTTTGGCTGCACCGGCGGCCAGCACCGCTCGGTGATGATCGCCGAAGACGTTGCCAAGCGCCTGCGCAAGGCGGGCTATCGGCTGAAGGTGGATCACCGCGATATGGCCAGGTAGGTAGCGGCCAGCACTCAGAAGCATTTCCCATCAGCCTCCGGTGCACCCAATGCCCAAGCGCGCCGGGCCGCACCCAGAGGGTCATCTCCAAGCTGAAATCCAACGTTGACAATGGCGCTCATGACCTTTAGTATCTGCAGCTTAGCGCCACCTTTGCCAAAACCTTCTGGGGAAAGCCCCGGCGGAGCGATTTGTGATCAAACTCGACATCATCAACGAAGTGGTTAACAAGACGGGCATCACCAAGACCAAGGCGGAGCTGGCGGTGGAAACCGTCTTCGAGAGCATGAAGAAGTCGCTGGCCAAGGGCGATCGCATTGAGCTGCGGGGGTTTGGCGTTTTCAACGTGCGCCCGCGCAAGACCGGAATCGGGCGCAACCCGCGCACCGGCGCGGAAGTCAGCATTCCTCCCGGCAAAGCCGTGCGCTTCAAGCCGGGCAAGGAATTGCAATCCATTGACTGAAAACAAGCACTTGGCATTTAGCACTTAGCATTCAGCCCTTAAAGGGTATTGCTGGTGATCCGCACGGGACGGCGGCTGGCGAAGGCCGAGTGCCAATCGCCAAGTGCTTTCATCAATCCAGCAGACCCCGGCTCTATTCCATCCTTGATACAATCAGTCGAGACTGATGTCCGAGCCTCCTCTTCCAATTCCCTCCACCTACGAACTTCCCGCCCCGGTTGAAGTGTTCGTAGTGCCGCGGCCGCGGCGCCGTTACTGGCTGCACGCCCTGCTGCTGCTGGCCACGGTGTTCACCACCCTGGTGGTGGGAGCGCGCATGGAGTACAACTTTCTTCACCATCAGCCTCTGTTGTCGGTGGGTACCGAGTTCCTGCCTTTTTTCCAGTTGGGATGGGTGCTCGAGCATCCGGCGCGCCTGCTGCTGGGCATTCCCTTCGCCGCTACCCTGCTTATCATCTTGCTGGCACATGAGATGGGCCACTACTGCTACTGCATGAAGTATGGCGTATACGCCACCCTTCCGTTCTTCATCCCCGCCCCCACACTGATCGGCACCATGGGGGCTTTCATCCTCATCCGTTCGCCGATCCGCTCGCGCAGCGACCTGTTTGACATCGGAATTGCGGGACCGATTGCGGGATTTGTGCTCTCGGTAGTCACGCTGTGCGTTGCCGTGTTCCTGTCCCAACCGATGGCTCCGGGCACCGCTTCCTCGGATATCCTGCTGGGTTATCCGATCATTTTCCATCTTGCCCACAGGCTGGGACCCAATGCGGCTATCCCTCTGGATCACATGGCCTTGCATCCCATCGCGATTGCCTCCTGGGTCGGCATGTTCGCCACCGCGCTGAATCTGTTGCCTGGCGGTCAGCTCGACGGTGGGCACATCGTGTTCTCCCTGTGGCCCCGGGCGCACCGCTGGGTATCAATGCTGACCCTGGTAGCTCTCCTGTTGCTTGGCTACTTCGGGCATTGGGAAGGATGGTATCTGTGGGCGGTCTTGCTCTTCCTCAGCGGATTACGCCATCCCAACGTGAGTCCCTGGCCCGGACTGGACAGGAATCGCAAGCTCCTGGCTTTATTCGCTTTAGCCATGCTCGTCCTGACCATCGTACCCGCGCCCTTCCGCCTGGCCGGCCTGGCCTGGGGCGGGCACTGAGCCAATTGACGGTTGATGATTGAAGATTGACGATGGAAAACCCAGCACTCAGCAATCAGCCCGGGCGCAGCAATTAGCAATTGGCGCTTTGCATTTAGCCCCGGAACGCCCGTGGAAAAACGGAAGAGAATCGTGACGGGCTAAGTACTAATTGCGAGGTGCTTGATTTACGACTGAACGCCTCCGGCTTGCACTGCCCACTGACTACTAGACACTGCTTTTTACATCAGCCACACCGCATCCACATCCACAATCAGATTGCTGCGCGGAATCCTCTGTTCCGCGGCGTAGGCGAGCATGGTTCGCAGCAGGGAATTGAGCTTCTCCCGGCTGGGCGACTTCAGCAGGAAATGATAGCGGTAGTCGCGCTTGAGGCGCGTCAGGGGCGCGGCCGCCGGGCCCAGCACCCGGATCCCCACATGCGAAGTTTTTTCCAACCAGCGCCCCAGCAGCCCGGAAAATTTCAGCACATCATCCAGTTTTTCGCCCC
Source organism: Terriglobales bacterium (assembly GCA_035308585.1). Classification (GTDB taxonomy): domain Bacteria; phylum Acidobacteriota; class Terriglobia; order Terriglobales; family Acidobacteriaceae; genus JAICWP01. The sequence goes on along the minus strand of DATGGJ010000505.1, from coordinate 14,969 downwards.
GTACCAGCACGTTGGCCACGGCGTTGAAGGGCGGGTAGTGCATCCAGCTGCGGTAGCGCAGTTCCTTGTCGTAAAAGCCGCGGAAGTCGTGGGCGGCGGCGAACTGCACCGCGTAGTGCTCGGGAAAGCAGGTTTGCAGCACCACTTTGCCCGGACTCTCGCCCCGGCCGGCGCGGCCGGCGACCTGGGTAAGCAACTGGAAGGTGCGCTCGGCGGCGCGGAAATCAGGCAGACCAAGCGCAATATCCGCCCCGACCACGCCCACCAGCGTTACCCCGTGCACGTCGTGGCCCTTGGCGATCATTTGCGTGCCCACCAGGATGTCCAGTTCGCCCGCGTTTAGCTGGTTGAGCATGCGCTCGAAGTCGTGCCGCCCGCGCACGGTGTCACGGTCCAGCCGCCCGATGCGCGCCTGGGGAAACATGCCGTGCAGCAGCTCTTCCAGTTTTTCCGAGCCGGTACCCACAAAATAGACGTACTCGCTGCCGCATTCCTCGCACACTTTGGGCACTGCCTGCAGGTATCCGCAGTAGTGGCATTGCAGGCGGTGCTCGCGCTTGTGATGGGTTAACGCGATGGCGCAGTTGGCGCATTGCGCGGTGTGGCCGCAGGCGCGGCAGAGCACCACCGGAGCGTAACCGCGGCGGTTGAGCAGCACCATGACCTGCTCATGGCGGGCCAGGCGCTCGCCGATTTCCGCCGCCAGCCGGCGCGAAATGACCTGCTCGTGCCCGGTTTCACGGAATTCCTCCTTCATGTCCAGGATTTCGACCTCGGGCAGCGGCCGCTGCTCCACCCGGTCCGGCAGTTCCAGCAGCGTGTATTTGTTCTTTTGCGCGTTGCAGTAGGATTCCAGCGAAGGCGTGGCCGAGCCCAGCACCACCGCGGCGCCGGCCATGCGCGCGCGCATCACGGCCACATCGCGGGCATGATAGCGCGGCGTCTCTTCCTGTTTGTAGGAGCTGTCGTGCTCCTCATCCACAATGATGAGGGCCAGGTCGGAAACCGGCGCAAAAACCGCCGAGCGCGTGCCCACCACCATGCGGGCGTCGCCGCGTCGAATGCGGTGCCATTGCTCGGCGCGCTCGCGGTCGCTGAGCCCGGAATGCAGGATGGCGACCTGCTCGCCGAAAATCTGGTGCAGGTCGGCGGCCACCGCGGGAGTCAGTCCGATTTCCGGCACCAGCAGGATGGCCGAGCGTCCCGCCTGCAGGACCGCGTGCATGGCGGTGAGATAAACCGCGGTCTTGCCTGAGCCGGTCACCCCGTGCAGGAGGAACCCGGCGTATTTTCGCGAAACGGCCGCCGCGCGGACTTGCTCCAGCGCGTTTTGCTGCGCGGGCGTGAACTGGAAGTGAAAGGGCGAGGGCCGGGCCCTGGTGTTGGAGACGGTAAAATCGGCGGGCTCTTCGATGATTTCCACCAACCCGCGTTTAACCAGTGTCTGCAGAGTGCTGTGCGGAACAGTAAGCTCACGCAAGTTGTCCACGCGCATGCGCCCGCCGGCTTCCTTTAGCGCGTCAATGATGCGTTGCTGGTTTGGATTGAGCTTCGTTTTGGGTGCCGCGTTTACTTCTTCTGTCATCCTGAGGGAGTCTTCGGGCGAGCGCAGCGAGTCCGAAGACGAGTCGAAGGACCTTGTGTTTGCCTCTAGAATTCTCAGCACCGCCAGCCTCACCGTTCTTCGCGTTTCGCCGGCGGACGACAGGTCTTCCCGTGTGATCCATTTCTTGCGCGCCAGCGCGGCCAGGGTCCTGGTGTCGGCGTGAGTGGCGGACTTCAACACCTGTTCGCGGGCGCTTTCCCTCTCCGCCAGATAGTCGAGCACGCGAAATTCCAGCATCTGCTCCCGCGGTTCCTTGCGCGAGCGCGCGGAAGAGCCGGACATGCCGGCCTGGTGCAGCGCCAGTTGGCCGGCCTCGGTGATGCGATAAGCGCGGGCGCGGTGAAATTCAGCGGCCAACGGCAGCATGGTGCGAAACACCTCGCCCAGGGGCGCCAGATAGTATTCCGCAATCCATTTGGCCAGCCGCATCAGGCTGTCGTCGAGCACGGGCGCGGTGTCCAGCACTTGCAGAACAGATTTGGTTTTAACCGGGGGCTCGCGGTCGTGCAGCGCCACCACCACCCCGGAGAGGCGCTGCTCGCGAAAGGGCACCAGCACGCGCCCGCCAATTACCGGTTCCACGCCATTGCCCGGCAGCCCATTTCCGCCTGGCACGCGGTAGGTGAACGTGATGTCCAGGGGAACGGGCAGCGCGATGTCGCAGAAGGCGGGCATGGTGAGGAGGCAGATCCACGCTACCAGCAATTGGCCGTCAGCAAGGAGCCAATTGCTAATTGCTATCTGCCTACTTTAGTCTAAATAATGCAATCCCAATGTGGAGGCTAAATGGCTGACGTAAAGATTACGGTGCGCAGGAACGGACCTTTTCGCGTGGAGGCTGCCCCGGGAAGCATTGAAATTGTGGATGCCGACGGCAACCCCTACGATCTTTCCGCGAAAATGAAGGAAGGCAAACTGGCCTTCTCCCTCTGCCGCTGCGGTGGTTCCGTGAACAAGCCGTTCTGCGACGGCACCCACTCCAAGATCGGCTTCCAGGCCGCCGAAGCCGCGGTCAAAGCCTCCGACCAGGCGCAGAGCGGGACGACTTCGCAGAGCGGCCTGCCGCCTGAAGCTGATGCCTCGCGGCTGAAAGTATAGGAGCGGGAGTCAGGAGTCGGTAGTCGGGGATCAGCAGACGCTGCAGCTTGTGCTGCATTGGGCGCCTTGATCGAAATTGAAACTCGAAACCTTGAAACGCTGAAACCCTGAAACCCTGAAACCTTGAAACCCTGAAACCTTGAAACGCTGAAACCCTGAAACCTTGAAACGCTGAAACCCTGAAACCCTGAAACCCTGAAACCCTGAAACCCTGAAACCCTGAAACCCTGAAACCCTGAAACCCTATCTCCTTACCCCGCTCGTCTCCGCTGCCTGCTTCCTCACTGGCTTGGCCATTCTCGCCATGCTGTCCTCTACCAGGCCGGGGAAGAGCTGGTAAAACTTCACATAGATGTGGTTGCTCCAGGGCACCACGATTTCCCGCTTGCCTTTCAGGTAGGCGCGCAGCACCGCCCGGGCTACGCGCTCGGCGCTGATTCCGGCTCCCCGGGGCGGCCGCAATTCCATCCCCGACCGGCCCGGCACGCGGTTGGCTTGGAAATTCGTTTTGATAAATCCCGGGCACACGGTGAGGACGTGCACGCCTGTTCCCCGCAACTCGCCGCGCGCCGCCTTTCCGATGGCGTTCATGGCGAACTTGGTGGCGCAGTATGCCGCCGAGTATGGCAGGGCGATGTGCCCGGCCACGCTGGAGATGTTGATGATGGTTCCCGAGCGCTGCTGCTTCATCACCGGGATCACCGCCTGCATGCCCTGGATGGCGCCAAACAGGTTGGTATCGAACATGGCGCGGCACTCGGCCATATCCATCATTTCCACGGAATCCCTCATCCCATAACCGGCATTGTTGATCCACACGTCAATGCGGCCAAAGTGGTGCAGGGTCAGGCTCACCACTTTGTCAATTTCTTCGCGGTTGCGGACGTCGCAGGAAAGGGCCAGGGTGCGGTCGGTTTGGCCGAGGCGCTGGCGGGCGGCTTCGGCGCGGCCGGCGTCGCGCGAGCTCAGCACCACGCTGCAGCCGCGCCCGGCAAAATTCCGCGCCAGGGCTTCGCCAATCCCCATGGAGGCGCCGGTGACTACCACCACTCGTCCCGTCAGGTCCACATCTTTAGCGGAGGCCATGCGCTGCTTGTATTCCGGAGCCCGTGGGGAAGTCAAGTCCGCGGAGTAGAATCGGAAATGTCCTCCCGCTCCTGGCCGGCGGGATTGGCGGAGGAGTTTTGCCAGATCCCTTGCTGCCCCTGTTTCCTCTGGACGTAGTCCTGTTTCCGGACACGCCTCTGCCGCTCCACATCTTCGAGCCGCGCTACAAGGAGATGATTGGCGAGTGCCTGGAGCAAAAGCTGGTGTTCGGCGTGGTGCGCGCCAAGGAAAACAGTCTGGCCGAGATTGGCTGCACGGCGGAAATCGTGGCCGTCACCAAGAAATACGAGGACGGCCGCCTGGATATTGTGGCCGAAGGCCGCCGCCGCTTCCAGATTCGCAACGTCAACCATGAACGCTCCTTCCTGCAGGGCGAGGTGGCGTACTTCGAGGACGAACCCGGCCCGCCCAAGGCCGATGACGTGCAGCGGGCCGTCAAGCTGTACGCCCAGATCATGGAACTGCTGGCGGCCGAAGCCGGCCCGCCTGATCCCGAAGACCCGCAACTTTCCTTCCATTTGGCCGGTACTCTCCCCCTCGACCTGGATTTCAAGCAAACACTTTTAGGCCTGCGCTCGGAATCCGAGCGTGTCGTCGGCCTCATCGAATACTACGAGGCTATCCTTCCCAACCTGCGCCGCGCCGTCAAAGCCCGCAACAAGGCCGGCGGGAATGGCCACGCCGGGTAAGCGTATAATCGGCACAATGTTGTTCTTCCGTGGGGGTCTCTCTTCATGAATCTGCCGCGCACTTCAGGCGAACTTCGCCACAGCGCCTTTTCCGCAGAACGGCTCAGCAGGCGGCGTGTCAAGGACGAAATGCGGGACAACCTGGTCACCCGCCTGCAGCAGGATGGCCCGCTGTTTCCCGGTATTGTGGGCTACGACGATACGGTGGTGCCGCAAATCGTCAACGCCATCTTGTCGCGGCACAACTTTATTCTGCTGGGCCTGCGCGGGCAGGCCAAGAGCCGCATTCTGCGCGCCTTGGCCACGCTGCTCGATCCTCAACTGCCCTACATTGCCGGCTGTGAGATTCACGACAATCCTTACGCCCCCATCTGCCGCCGCTGCCAGGAATTGCTGCGCGAGAAGGGCGACGCCACCCCCATCGCCTATCTTGCCCCGGAGCAGCGCTATGTGGAGAAGCTGGCCACGCCGGACGTGACCATTGCCGATCTGATCGGCGATATTGACCCCATCAAGGCGGCCAGGGGCGGTCACGAGCTGAGCAGCGAGCTTACGATTCACTATGGCCTGCTGCCCCGCGCCAACCGAGGCATCTTTGCCATCAACGAACTGCCCGACCTGGCCGGCAAAATTCAGGTCGGCTTGTTCAACATCATGCAGGAAGGCGACGTGCAGATTAAGGGTTATCCCGTGCGCCTGCCCCTGGACGTGGCCCTGGTCTTCAGCGCTAATCCGGAGGATTACACCGCGCGCGGCAAAATCATCACGCCGCTCAAGGACCGTATCGGCTCGGAAATCCGCACTCACTATCCCGCCAGCGTCGAGGAAGGCATCGCCATCACCGCGCAGGAAGCCTGGACCCAGCGCAACGGCAACAGGCTGCACATTCCCAAGTATGTGCGCGAAGTCATCGAGCGCGTGGCCTTCGCCGCCCGTGAGGACAAGCGCATTGATAAGCGTTCCGGCATCAGCCAGCGCCTGCCCATCAGCTGCATGGAAAACGTCATCTCCAACGCTGAGCAGCGCGCCATCCGCAACCGCGAGGAGGTAGTCGTGCCCCGCGTGGGCGATGTTTACGCCGCCATGCCTGCCATCACCGGCAAGCTGGAACTGGAGTATGAAGGCGAAATGCGCGGCGCCGATAACGTGGGCCGCGAGCTGATTCGCGCCGCCATCGCCAAGACCTACGACGATTACTTCGGCGGCGTGAATCTGCAGCAGGTGGTTACCTGGTTCGATCTGGGCGGCGAAATCAAGCTCACCGACGCCAACAATGCCAGCCAGCTTTTCCAGGAGCTGAAAAACATTCAGGGCCTGCTCGATAAGCTGGGCGCGCTGGGCATCAAGCCGAAAGACGCCGAGGAAGTGCAGGTTTCCGGGGCCGAGTTCATTCTCGAAGGCCTGTACGCGCACAAGAAGATCGGCCGCAGCGAGGAGCGCGTGTTTACCGCCGGGGAGAAGCAGCCGCGCCGCCAGGAAAAGCCATCGTATGAACGGGACGAGCCGTTCCCCCCGCGCGGGCGGCGGCCGTACAACTGAGAAAACCCGGTAGCTGGTAGTTAGTGGGGCCCCCGCCAACTATCAACTACTAGCTACCAGCTACTTCGGATGAGTTCAGCTAGAAGCTAGCAGCCAGCAGCTTTTTTATGAAATTCATCAAGTACAAAAAGCACGTCCCCGACCCGGCCTCGGAAATGAGCATGGAGGACCTGCTCAGCGCGCTCTCCGACTACTTTCTGCAGAGCGGCTTCCAGGACCAGTACATGTTCTACGACATGCAGGATGCCGAGCAGACCCTGGAAGAACTGCGCCGCGCCATCGAGCAGGCGCTGCTGGACGGCGACCTGATTGACGAAGAGATGCGCGAGCGCCTGCAGCAGATGCAGATGGAAGGCAAGCTGGATGAGTTGATCGAGAAGCTCATCGAGCGCATGCAGCAGGAAGATTTCATCAGCATAGACCAGCCGCATGATCCCTCGAAGCAGTCGAGCGTAGGCGGGCAGGTCGGACAAAACCAGTCGCAGACACGTTTCGAAATCACCGACAAGAGCCTGGACTTCCTCGGTTTTCGCGCCTTGCGCGATTTGCTGGGCTCGCTCGGAAAATCCAGCTTTGGGCGCCATGACACCCGCGACCTGGCCACTGGCATCGAGACCAGCGGCGCCGCCAAGCAGTACGAATTCGGCGACACCCTCAACCTCGACATCACCGCCACGCTTTCCAGCGCCATCCAGCGCGAAGGCCTCAAGCTGCCGCTCAACATGGAGTATTCCGACCTGCAGGTGCACCAGTGCGAGTACCAGTCCTCATGCGCCACGGTGCTCATGCTGGATTGCTCGCATTCCATGATCCTCTACGGAGAAGACCGCTTCACCCCGGCCAAGAAAGTGGCCATGGCGCTTTCCCACCTGATCCGCACCCAGTATCCGGGCGATTCGCTGTCGCTGATTCTATTCCACGATTCCGCGGAAGAGGTGCCGCTTTCGCAGTTGGCCCGGGTGAAGGTCGGCCCCTACTACACCAACACGCGCGAGGGCCTGCGCCTGGCGCAGCGCATCCTGCAACGCCAGCGCAAGGACATGAAGCAGATCATAATGATCACCGATGGCAAGCCTTCGGCGCTGACGCTGGAAGATGGCCGCATCTACAAAAATGCCTTTGGGCTCGATCCCCTGGTGGTCAGCCAGACCCTGGAAGAAGTCTCAAAATGCAAACGCGCCGGCGTGCTTATCAACACCTTCATGCTGGCTTCCGATTACGGCCTGGTGCAGTTCGTGCAGAAGGTCACCGAAATGTGTCGCGGCAAAGCTTACTTCACCACCCCCTACACCCTCGGCCAGTACCTGCTGATGGACTACATGTCGCGCAAGACGCGGACGATTCACTAACGGACTCCCGACCGCCGCTCCCCGAATTTCCATCTCGTGGCGCTGCCCACAAAATCCTTCTCCCACAGCCCGAACACGGTCCGCGGACGCACCACGTAAAACGGCTCAGAGCTATACCCGGACATGTCGAAATCGTATTTCTTCTGGTATGTCGCTGCGAACCGCTTCCACAGCCTGGCATCAGCGAGTCGCTTCGCCATTCCCTCAATCACAATCTGCCCGCGCGCGTGCTCAGCGCACACCGCGCACATCGGATTCGCCCGCAGGTTGCGCGCCTTGCGCGATTTTGCGCCCGTGCTGAAGTAAAGAGCGCCCTCCATCCATACCGCCCACACCGGCATCACGTGGGGCCGCCCATCGGGACGCGTGCTCGCCACCCAGAAGTTATGCGCCTTCTCCAGGCGCTCCTCCGCCCACTTCCACGGCAGCAGCCCTTTGCCCTCCTCCGGTCCCTTAATTCCATAGCCCGGCATGTGCGGACGGCTGGCGGCAGGTTGCGGCTTGGGCAGCGAAATTGCCCGCTTTCGTGCTGGTCTCTTGGGCAACGAACGCCTCCAAGCTCAAGTTTCAAGTTTCGAGTTTCCGGGATCTCGTGCTTCTCTACCGCGCATCAGTTCTCCATGAAGTTGAAACTTGAAACTCGAAGCTCGAAGCTTGAACTCTTTTACCCTCCCAGTTCCCCCAGCATCCCTTCCATCTCTGACTGGGCATGCTGGTTCCCGGTGCGCTGAGCGGCGGCGATGCCCTCCCGCAGCATGTTGCGGGCTTCCTCTTCGCGGCCTTCGCGGGCCAGCATCTGCGCCGCCATAAAATAGCCCGCGGCATAGTCGGGATTGGCTGCCAACAGCGCGCCAAACTCGCGCAGCGCGTCTTCCACCTGCCCGGAGTTGGAGTACTCCATGGCCAGCCCATAGCGCGCCAACGCATCCTTCGGGTTCTGCGCCAGAATTTCCTGCAGCATCGTTAAGCGGTCCATAGAAATCGGCGGTCAGGAACTGGTAGTCAGGAGTCAGCGAGATTCGGCTGCCAGATGAAATTACTACAAAATAGGAGGAGCCGGGAGTCCGTAGTCAGCAGTCGGCAAAACCCAGGGCAGCGGCCCAGTTCTTTGCCGCCTCCTGACTACCGACTACCGACTCTCCCTATAAGATAGAATGTCTCGTTTGCCGGAGACCCCCCGTGGCCTGTCCCTATTTCATGCCGACCTCGAAGTTCGAGTCCATTGCTCAGCCCCATCGTGCGCGCCTGCCGCTGGGTGACGGCTGGCAGGGCCACTGCACCGCTCCCGGCCACCATGGCTTTGTGCCCGGCCCGGAGGATTTGGCCAACCTGTGCAATCTGGGCTACGCCCGCGCCTGTCAGCATTTGCCCGCGGAGCGCGCCTGGGACGCGGTGCGCTTTTCCGTAGCCCGCGACAAGGACAACCTGGTTACTGTCCTCTACGTTTGCGAACGCGACTACCGCCCCGCCCACCATGGCACTCTGGATTACGATTCCGCGCTGGGACGCTGGCGCGCCTCGCATCCCGATGCCCGCATCCAGAAGATGGCCGAGTGCTATCTGGAGTGTTATTTGTTGCGGCGCGACCAACCTGTCCTGGAGCCCACCATTCCATCATGAGCACAGACCTGCAATTGACTCCCCGGCCGGTAAAGGACTCGCAGTCGGAGATGGCGGAAATTGTTCTACCCAACGATGCCAACCCGCTCAACGCCCTGCTGGGCGGCCGCCTCATGCACTGGATTGACTTGGCGGGCGCGCTCGCCGCCCACCGCCACTCCCGCAACTATGTCGTCACTGCTTCGATTGACCACCTCGATTTCCTGGTTCCCGTGCACGTGGGCGACCTGGTAATCCTGCAATCTTCCGTGAACCGCGTTTTCCATACCTCCATGGAAGTGGGCGTCAAGGTTTCGGTAGAGAATTACATTGCCGCCAGCCGCCAGCACGTAAGCACCGCCTATCTCACTTTTGTGGCCATTGACCGCAACGGTCGCCGCCTGCCCGTCCCCCCGGTCATCCCGGAAACCGAGGAAGAGAAACGCCGCTACGAGGACGCCGGCCGCCGCCGCCAGATTCGCGAGTCTGAGCGCCGCCGGCGCTGCGCCGCCAAATAGCTTCCAGCCTCTGGCTCCTGGCTCTTAGCGAACCACGTGGGGAGGGGCGCCCTCGCCTGTCCGGGCGAGCGTGGCTCGCCTCAGCTTGCCCTGTGATGCACATCACATCCTGTCGTCCAGCCGCTCACAGATAATTTCGTCCATATGGACAGCGCATTGCTGGTTGACCGGCTGCATTTTGCCTTTACCGTCACCTTCCACTACCTGTTCCCGCAGCTGACCATGGGACTCGCCCCGCTCATCGTGGTGCTCAAGTCCCTGGCGATCTGGAAGAAAGACGAGAACTACAACGCCGCCGCCCGTTTCTGGGCCAAAATTTTCGGCATCAACTTCGTGCTGGGCGTGGTTACCGGCATCCCCATGGAATTTCAGTTCGGCACCAACTGGTCGCATTTCTCGCGCTTTGCCGGGGGCGTGATCGGCCAGACCCTGGCCATGGAAGGCATGTTCGCCTTCTTCCTGGAGTCGGCATTCCTGGGCCTGTTCTTGTACGGCGAAAAGCGCCTTAGCCGATGGGCCCACTGGGGCAGCGCTGTAGCCGTGTTTCTCGGCTCCTGGCTTTCGGGCTATTTCATCATCGCTACTGACGCCTGGATGCAGCACCCGGTCGGCTATTCTCGCGCCGCCGACGGCTCCTTCCAGCTCACCAGCTTCTGGCAACTGGTTCTGAATCCCTGGGCCGGCTGGCAGTACGCGCACAACATGAGCGGCGCCGTCGTTACCGGTTCCTTTGTAATGGCCTCCATCGGCGCCTTCTACCTGCTCAGCCGCAAGCACGTCGAGCATGGGCGCATGTTCGTGCGCGTAGGCGTCATCGCCGCCTGCATCGCAAGCATTTTTCAGCTGTTTCCCACAGGCGACCAGCAGGGAAGAATGGTGGCTGCGCATCAACCGGTCACGCTGGCGGGAATGGAGGCCCTCTTCCAGGGCCAGCCGGGCGCGCCCCTGGTCATTATCGGCCAGCCCAACGTGCAGGAGCGCAAGCTCGATAATCCCATCATCCTGCCCAAAATGCTGAGCTTCCTCACCTACCGCCGCTGGAACGCCAGCGTGCAGGGGCTGGACCAGTTCCCGCAGCAGGTGTGGCCGGAAAACATTCCTCTGCTCTACTACAGCTATCACATCATGGTGGGACTGGGAACCATCTTCATCGCCATCATGGTCATCTCGGTGTTGCTGCTGTGGCGGCGCAAAATCTATGACTCGCGCGCCGCGCTCTGGGTGCTGCTGCTCAGCCTGCCTTTTCCCTACATTGCCAACACCGCCGGGTGGATGACGGCGGAAATCGGCCGCCAGCCCTGGCTCATTTACGGCCTCATGATGACCCGCGAAGGTTACTCGCCGCGCGTTTCCGCCGGCAACGGCCTGTTTACCCTGCTCGGCTTCATGGGCATGTACACGGTGCTGGGCATCCTGTTCCTCTTTTTGGTACGGCGGGAGATCGAGCAGGGCCCTGTCTGGATGGCGGAACGAATTGAACCGCTGCGGCGCGTGGCCGCAGCCGATTAGAGGAATCTTATGGAAACTCTCTGGTACATCATTGTGGCCCTTATGCTGGCCATCTATGTCGTGCTCGATGGCTTCGACCTGGGCGCCGGAATCATTTACCTCATCGTGGGGCGCACGCCCGCCGAGCGCAAAGCGGTGCTGCACACCATCGGGCCGGTCTGGGATGGCAATGAAGTCTGGCTGCTGGCCGCCGGCGGCACCCTCTACTTCGCCTTTCCCCTGCTTTACGCCTCCAGCTTCAGCGGTTTTTATCTGCCGCTCATGATGGTGCTGTGGCTGCTCATGCTGCGCGCCATTGGCATCGAATTGCGCAACCACGTGCCCAGTCCGGTGTGGCAGGGATTCTTTGACGTGGTCTTCAGCCTGGCCAGCGCTCTCCTGGCTATCTTCTTCGGCGCCGCCCTGGGCAACGTGATTCGCGGCGTGCCCCTGGCCGCCGACGGCTACTTCTTCGAGCCTTTGTGGACCAACTGGCGCGTGGGCGCGCAGAACGGCATTCTGGACTGGTACACCGTGCTGGCTGGGGTGGTGGCTTTGGTGGCCCTCACCATGCACGGCGCGCTTTATGTGATTCGCAAGACTGAGGCTCCCATTTCCACGCGCGCCCGCCGCGTGGCGCTGGCCATGTGGCCGGTGCTGCTGGTTGTGACCCTCGTTAGCCTGGCTGCCACCATGTACGCCCGTCCTGGGGTACTCGACAACTACCGCGCTCACCCCATCGGCCTGCTCATCCCTCTGGCGGTGGCCGCTGCCCTGGGCATGATCCTGCACGGGTCCGTTGCGCAAAAGGAACGACTGGCCTTCGCCGGTTCGACCCTCTACCTGGCCGCCATGCTGGTGGGAGCCGCCTTTGCGCTCTATCCCAATGTGCTGCCGGCCAGCACCGGCGCCGCTTATAGCCTCACCATCTACAACACCGCCGCGGCCCGCTACGGCCTGGCCATCGGCCTCATCTGGTGGATTCTGGGGATGCTGCTCGCCCTGGGTTATTTCTTCTTCGTCTACCGTATGTTCCGCGGCAAGGTGAAATTGGAAGCGGAGGGAGAAGGGTACTGAAAGCCACCGCTGCGTCCTTGGTGTCCTCTGTGGTTTTGGTTTAGAAGGCTTCTGCCATCACTACCGCCGTTGCGGCAATGGCGGCGGTTTCGGCCCGCAGGATGGTGGGACCCAGCGACGCCGATTTCCATCCCGCTTGCGCGAAGGCCTGCAGTTCCTCATTCGTCCAGCCGCCTTCGGGGCCGATGGCGAGGACTACGCCACCATGGCGGAGGGGAGCGCCCGCCGCACAAGCTTCTCGAAGAGTTGTAGCACTTTCAAGTTCCGAGAGCACAATCCGCTGTTCGCCGGGCAGTGCGGGCACCTCGCGCAATTTCACCGGATCAGCGACCTCGGGCGGCGCCACTCGCCGCGCCTGTTCCGAAGCTTCCCGCGCGATGCGCCGCCAGCGTTCCACCCGTTTAGCAGCGGCGGCTGCCAGGTGGACATCGGTTCGGCTGGCCGCAAAGGGCACAATGCGCGCCACTCCCAGTTCGGCGCACTTTTCAATCGCCCACTCCATGCGGTCGAATTTGAAAATCGCCAGCGCCAGCGTGACTTGCGCAGCGGGAGCAGTCTCCACTGCTTCGCCCAATTCGAATTCCACCCGGTCTTCAGCCACGGAAAGTACACGCCCGCGGCGGACCACGCCGTTGGCAGCAATGTCGAATTCCTGTCCCGCCTGCGCCCGCAGCACCCGCGCCAGGTGCGCGGCATGTTCGCCCACCAGCGCGGCGTGGTCGCCGTTCACCTGGTCGGCTATCCAGCGGCGCCGGGTCATCGCAAAAGCACCAGCCAGGTGGCCAGGGCGGCCACCGCGTACAGCATGCCGAACACAAGGTTCTGGATTTTCAGGCTGGAGGTCTCAAACCACTTGGTGTTGCCCACCATCTCCACGCCGCTCAGGAATCCGATGGCGGCGGCCAGCACCAGCCAGGCCTGATCCCGCCACCTGATGGCGTACAAAATGGCAGCCACAATGGAAACTACGGCGGAGACCAGGCCAATTTTGAAGTAGCGAGAGCGAGCCCGGGGCGTAGCCATGCGCTCGCTGGTAAGCACCGCTACCCGCCGCGGCATGGCCAGCCGCATCAAAGCGGGGAGTACGGTGACGAACAACAGGAAGTAGGCGTAATAGCGCTCAAACCTGGCCAAAGATATCTTTCACTTTGCTGAGCAGCGTTTTGCGCTGAGGTTTGTTCTCCACCCGGGTCAGGCCGTCCAGTTCCTGCAGCAGTTCCCGCTGCCGCTTGCTCAGCTTGCCTGGGGTTTGCACCTTGATTTCCACGAACAGGTCGCCTTTGCCGTGGCTGTTGACCACAGGCACGCCCTTGTGGCGCACCCGGAAGACAGTGCCTGATTGCGTGCCCTCGGGAATTTTTAGCTGGTGGTCGCCATCCATGGTGGGAACCATGATTTCCGTGCCCAGCGCCGCCTGCGCGATGGAAATAGGGATCACGCAATGCAGGTCGTTGCCCTCGCGGTCAAAGAATGCGTGCTCCTTAACATGCAGCACGATGTAAAGGTCGCCCGCGGGGCCGCCGTTCGCTCCCGCCTCGCCCTGCCCGGCGTAGCGTATGCGCGTGCCGTCTTCCACGCCCGCCGGCACTTTCACCTCCACCATGCGTTCCTGCAACACCCGTCCCTGGCCCTTGCACTTGGGGCAGGGTTCAGTAATCACGCTGCCCGCCCCCTGGCACGTGGGACAGGTGCGCGCAATGCTGAAAAAACCCTGCTGGTAGCGGACTTGCCCCCGTCCGCCGCAGGTGCGGCAGGTTACCGGCGCCTTGCCGGGCGCCGCCCCCGAGCCATTGCAGTCTTCGCAGGCTTCGTGCCGGCGCACCCGCACTTGCGACATGGTGCCGAACACCGCTTCGTCAAACTGCAAGGTCAAATCTTCGCGCAGGTCGGGGCCCCGTTGTGCCCGGCTGCGGCCGCGCCGGCCGCCAGTGCCGAACAGGTCGCCGAAGCCGAAGAAGTCCCCGAATATGTCGCTGAAATCCTGGAAGACGCTGGCGTCGAAGCCGCCAAAGCCGCCGCCGCTGCTCCCGCCTACTCCCGCGTGCCCGAAGCGGTCGTACATGGCGCGCTTGTTGGAGTCCGCCAGCACGCTATAGGCTTCCGTCGCTTCCTTGAATTTCTCTTCCGCATCCGGATTGCCCGGGTTGCGGTCGGGATGATATTGCAGCGCCAGTTTCCGGTAGGCGCTCTTGATTTCCTGCTCGCTGCAGGTGCGCGCTACTCCCAGCACCTCGTAAAAGTCGCGTTTGCCGTTACTGGTCGGAATAATGAATCCTCGCCTTGCCGATGGAATTTACTTTTTCGAGTTGCGAGCCACCCGCACCATGGAGGGGCGCAGCAGGCGGTCTTTCAGCTTGTATCCGCGCTGCAGCTCGTCGAGCACATGATGGTCTTTCACCTCATTGCTGTCCACCATCTCAATGGCCTCATGCAGGCGCGGATCAAAAGGCTCACCCTTGGCTGGTATCGGGCGCAGGCCCAGCTTCTCCAGCGCGTCCTGGAACTGCTTGCGGATCAGTTCCACTCCGGCGCGGAAATCTTCCGGTTTCTGTACCTTGGTCTGCAGCGCGCGGTCGAAGCTGTCCAAAATAGGCAACAGGTTCCTGAGCGCATCCGCTAGCGCGAAGTCCTTGTACTCCTGCTGCTCCCGCGCCGCGCGTTTGCGCGCGTTGTCAAACTCGGCCTGCAGCCGCGCCATGCGGTCCAGCAGCAGGTTGCGTTCTGCCTGCAGTTTCTCCAGTTCCGCCCGCAGCCCGGCTGCGTCTTCAGCTGCCGCTGGCGTTGCCGCCTGCTCCGAAACGGTTTCCTCCGCCGAAGGCAGTTCGTGTTCCAGGTCCAGATCCTGAGGTTCCATTTCCGATTTACCGTTGCTTCTTGCCATGATTCACTCTGAGTCGTT